>JBGSXH010000687.1:0-2254 GCA_041751515.1 Cyclobacteriaceae bacterium
TAGAGCTTGGGATTACGGGCGAGAATTACGATTTTCATAATGTTTCCTTTTTTAAATTGTCATCCCCGCGCAGGCGGGGATCCTATCTCTGCATAAGATCCTGCTGCAGTTTACCCTCGCGGAGGCGGGGGCAGGAATGACGTAAATTATCCTTCCGCCGGATACCATTGCTGCAAGGCTTCCTCGCCAGGATTCCCCATCAGGAAGGATTGCGCCGGGTTCACTATCAAACGGCCTTTCATCGCGGTGCGCCCCAGCAACATGCGGAACAGCATATTCTCGCGATTGTTCAGGCTGATCTCGATATCCCATTGCCACCATTTGCCGAGCAATCGCAAATCATCGCCAGGTTCATAGCTTCTGTATTGATGAAAAGCTACCCCCACGCCTTTATTGATACTGGGGTTCATACCGCTGAAAAATTCATCTACAGCTTTTTTGGCAAGAATTTCTAACCCTTTTACAGAAGCCAGTAAATCAGGATTTGTTAATGCGGCAATATGGGTAGCTTGCTCTTTTGCCATAAACTAGTCCATATAATTTCCCGTAGCCTTTATTTGTTTCAGCAGCTCAACACAGACATCATCAGCTGTTATGCCCTCAGCATCTGCTTTAAAATTCATCAAAACTCTGTGTCGTAGTACGGGAGGCGTCATTTTGTAAATATCTTCCGGAATAACAGATAATCTTCCTTTAAGAAAAGCGTTGGCTTTTGCGCATAATATGAGCGCCTGCCCTGCTCTGGGTCCTGCTCCCCAGCGTGCCCACTTCTTAACATAATCTACCGTGGTATCATCTGGTCGTGTAGCCCTGACCAGCTTGTTGACATAGCTAATCAATTCAGGTGAAATATGCACATCTTTGACCAGCGCTCTGGCGCTTAACAAAGAAGCCTCGTCCATCACAGGGCTAATGGTGACTTTTTCACCGCTGGTAGTGGCAGTCAATATTTTAGCTTCTTCTGCTTCCGTAGGGTATGCAATGCGAATATATAGCATAAACCGGTCGAGTTGGGCTTCCGGCAACGGAAAGGTGCCAGATTGCTCAATTGGGTTTTGCGTGGCCAGAATAAAGAATGGCTCAGGTAGTTTGTAAGTTGTTCCCCCATAAGTCACAGCGTGTTCCTGCATCGCTTCCAGCAAAGCTGCCTGCGTCTTGGGTGGTGTCCTGTTGATTTCATCTGCCAGTACAATATGGGCAAAGACTGGCCCTTTGTTAAATTTGAAGAATCGTTTCCCAGTCGTATGGTCTTCTTCCAGTATTTCTGTACCAACAATGTCCGATGGCATAAGGTCCGGAGTGAATTGTATGCGATGAAACGACAGGTCTATTGCCTCAGACAATGATTTGACCATCAAGGTTTTGGCAAGACCTGGTACTCCTTCCAACAATGCATGGCCGCCGGCTAGATAAGCGATAATCAGCTGGTCTAGTGTGGCCTCCTGACCGAATATTTTCTTTCCTATTTCTTGCTTCAGTACATGCAGTTTATCTACCAGGGATGCTACTGAGCTTTCTGTAATTTCCAATATTTAAGCGGTTAATGCGTACAAAACTATATTGACACCAAAACGGGTACTATCTTTGGCCATAAATCTTTTATTCCTGAAGTCGAAGTCCCACTCACAGCCATAGTCCTTATTGCTATAGAGCACACCAATCTTACCATTAACTTCGATGGCTTTGAGATAGTCGTGAACAAGGTCATCTCCCCACCCATTAAGTTCTACAGAAGTATTGGGGGGACCATCTTCAAACTTGAAAAAATTAGAATAAATCGAGTGGTCATTAGGAATTTTCTTTAGCGCTGCGGAGCCAAAGAGCCTCTCCATCTGGCTTTCAAAGGATTTGGCAAAGAGGCCATCGATATCATGATTACAATCGTCGGCAAAGACAAAGCCGCCATTTTCAACATACTTTTTAAAATTTGCAGCTTCGGTATTGTCAAATTCCACTAATTTATGTCCGCTGATATAGCAAAATGGCGATTGAAATATTTCTTCACTACTCAAGGGAATCACACGTTCCTCAGTATCTACCGGAAGATTGGTATATTCTATCAGCGAATTCATTAAATTAGAGGGCATGCGCTCATCCGTATTCCAATTACCGGAATTATACTGTAATCGGGTAAAAAAAAATCGATTATTTGCCATTTCCTATACGCTATGCTCGATATACACTGTAGACCATAAAATTGTTGCCTATCGTAATCGTTTAATATACACTAAAGCTATTTCTCTGAAAACAAAGA
>JBGSXH010000688.1:0-2699 GCA_041751515.1 Cyclobacteriaceae bacterium
TATCCAGTTCTTTATTGGCTTTTTCAAGACTTGTATTTTGTGCAAAAATCTTGTCAGATTGAGACTTAAGGCGCTTTTCAGCCATGTAATTGGCTTTTGTTATGAAGTTCCATGCAAAGTAGATCATAAACATTGAAGCCAGGAAATTCAACAAATAAGAGACAGGATCCGGTTCCTGGATACGGTATTGGGTGAAAATGTTGAGGGCGTGAATGAAATGCAGCGTAAAAAAAATGACTATTGTGATTGCAAAAAGCGAAAGTCGCTCTTTTTGTTGTGTTTGATCAAATACAACAAAATAAAGCCCTGCTAGTGGAAAAAGTAAAAAATATAATCCGTTTTCAAGTGGTATGAGGCTGCCATAAATGAGCAGAATGATATTCAGCGACACTGTAAGCAAGATATTCGCTACTCGGAAGTTCCCTTTTTCATTAGTATAGTAACTGGCCAATAGCACAGCAATCAAGAGGTTATCTAGCAATACGCCAAGGTACAACGAAGCAAATGCATCGATGATCAAATGCAGGGTAGCAAGGATGATACCGAAGATACAAAGCTGCGATAATAGAACCGGTCGCTTGTAACTCAGCCCTTTAGTAATTGTGTCTACGCTTTTATTGGCAGCGTTGTCATTCAATTCAGACCACAGCTCAATCCTTAACCAACTTAACATGCCTTCTCACTTAATTGTGCAATTTACTTGAAATGCCTTAATAATCCATTGCAATGTAAGACTATCCTTTAAACTATATAATGCTTATGCTTAGCGAATTAAAAATAAGTATGAGCGATCAAGAAAAAATCTGTCAATAATGAAATAGTTTAACCTTTTGGGTATTTTTTTAACAAAAATTAAACGGATTGTAAATAATAACTATGAGCCCTTTAAAGTAGTGAGAGTTTTAGGATGTAATGTAAATGACTTAGAATGTTTATCTGCTTCTGGCTATATAAAGTAAAAGTAAAATAACTACAGATATAGTTGTAAAACTAATTAAATAGTTTTAAATTGTTTTCAATATTATTTGAAAGCAATATCAATATACAATACGATTATGAAAGAACTAACGAAAGCAGAAGAACAGGTCATGCAAATACTGTGGACCATTGAAAAAGGCTTTGTGAAAGACATATTGGAGAAAATGCCTTCACCAAAGCCGGCGTACAATACTGTTTCTACGATTGTCAGAATACTGGAGAGAAAAGGCTTTGTAGCCTATACAGCCTATGGTAAGAGCCATGAGTACTTTCCATTAGTCAATAAGGACAAATACAGCAAGCAGTTTCTTAACAATTTTGTAGGAGGCTATTTCGGTGGCTCATTTAAGAATCTGGTATCTTTTTTTGCAAGAGAGAACGATCTGGATGTGGCAGAACTCGACAAATTAATGAAACATGTTAAAGATGGGCTAAACGACAAAAACGATGACTAATTTATTTACTTTCGCCTGGCAATTCGTGGTATGCAGTACAGTGCTTTACGCAGCATATGTATTCCTGTGGAAAAAATCATCAAATTTTACTTTTAATAGAATTTATCTGCTAAGTATTCCTTTTGTAGCAGCTTTTTTTCCATTGGTCAAAATAGCGCCAATGCCGTTTTTTAACTTCAATATTAATGAAGCAATTGCTGTAACAGGCGCATCATTAAATACTTTACCTGAGGTATGGGTGTTTGCCGGCCAGGACACAACCGCTGCCGCCAGCAGCGCAGGACTGTCTTTGGGGTCGTTAATGCTTCCAGCTTACTTGCTGGGTATTTTTTTCGCTGCCCTTGTCTTCTTATTTAAGATCAGAGAAATTAATAATTTGGTTCGTCTGGGAAGACTTAAGACATATGAAAAATATATGCTGGTAGAACTGCCAAAAGGATTTGCAAGTTTTTCATTCATGGACTACATATTTATGGCGGAGGAGGACCGTCAGGACGATACTATACGCAAAGTAGTCCTTGATCATGAGCTTGCGCACATCCGACAGCGGCACTCCTGGGACATTGTTTATATTGAAGTAGTAAAAATACTGTGCTGGTTTAATCCGGTAGTTTATTTAATAAAGCATTCCCTCACAGATGTGCATGAATATCTTGCAGACCAAGAGGCCAGTGAGCAATTGGCTGTTCATCAGTATTCCCAGCTATTGGCTTCCCATACCTTAGCCGCTCAGGGGTTTACATTGGGTGCTTATTTTAGCCAGTCTCAAATCGTCAGAAGAATTGTAATGCTTGGCAAAGCCAGAGAAAATAGTGCTAAGCGTTATTGGCCGGTGGTACCTATAGTGCTTTCGTTATTTCTGGTCTTTTCCTGCGCTGAAGAGCAGGAGGTATTCGACAAGGCGGATGCCCGGCAGGAAACGCTTTTAAGTGCTGAGATGCCTCCCAATGTACAGGAGAAAATCACAAAACTTCAGCAAGAAAACCCGGATGCTAATTTTAAATACCTTGAATTGCCAGCTACTGATGATGCTATCAATCTTGATGAAAAGCTCAGAGAGATGGATATGGAAAGTATTCTTGGCAAGATAGTCGGGGTAGAGTATTTTAAAGAGCGACAGAGAATTGGCATTGTATATGATGAAAACAACGTCGATCGTGCGCTGAATGTACAAGAGCAGCAAACCTATAAAGGAGATGATGTTTACACGGTTGTAGAGCATCAGCCGGAGCCATTAGGAGGCTTAGAGCAATACTATGCTTATAT
>JBGSXH010000689.1:0-2578 GCA_041751515.1 Cyclobacteriaceae bacterium
ATACCCCCGAAAACTAACAGCCATTTTGCAACCTATTGTAGCAGCAAGCAATTCCTTTCTGATGGCCATAGTAGCAAATCCAAAGTGTATCCAGTCTAAATTTTCAACCAGTATATGTTGGTTCAAATACAGATCTTCAAAAGTTCTCTTCCAGCTATTTCCTTCAGATTTATTAAGTTTAATAAATTTCAATACTCTTGCAGGCACTTTAACAAACAAGGAAGCAATACTAAATATGAGCTTGATACCTTGCTGCAACTTTTTATCTTTTTCGACCTTGGGAGCAATTTTGACCGAACACAATGTAAATTTGCGATCACTTGCTTTAGTAAAAACAACAACCTTATGTCCTGCATCTTGCAGCCCTTTGATCTTTGAAATAAAGAAAGTCTCAGAGTAATTTGGTGCACTTGGCAATACCAGTCCAATGTATTTACTCATGGTTCACCTCCATCACTTTCTGATAAAATTTGTGCATGCTTTCCACCTGCTGACTTATTAAATGGTGGTTTATAATGGTTTGCCGAGCTTTTTCTTTCATTTCATAATTACGCTGGCTTGGCATATTAATGGCTGTCTTAATTGCATTTGCAAAAGACGCAGTATCACGAACAGGAACAATAAAACTATTCATACCATCTTCCACAACTTCTGACATACCACCGCAATTTGTTGTAATGACCGGAGTACCTAATGCCATGCTCTCGAGCACAACATTGGCTATGCCTTCTTCAACTGAAGGTAACAAACAAAAATCTGCCTCATGCATCAGTTGCAAGACCTGATCATGCGGTAAACCTGGAATTATCTCCACCTTATCCTGCAGCCCCAAATCATGTATTTGATAGAGAATCTCTTCCCCTTCACCTCCATTGGCTATTAAGGTATATCTAAAATCTATACCTTCATCATCCAATAGCTTCAACGCGTCCAGACTATAATAATAGGCTTTCTTCCAATGAAATCGTCCCACTGAAAGTAATTGTGGAATGACATGTTGATGTTGTACAAGCGGCATTTCCGTCAGTTTAACATCCACAGCGGGGTTAATAACCACTGCTTTAGCTGGGTCGATATTATAGGGCATCGCTTCCTTCACGATGGCTTTGGAAACGCCATGATAACCGTCGACCTGAGGAAAAAGGCTGCTGTAAGTCGCTGCAAGTGCGGGATCTGACAGTGGTGCCCAATTCAGCTGTGCACCTCGAAAACTCACGATGAGCTTTTTATTCAGAATGCTTTTGACCCAAAAGTAGTTATCAATTGACCTTACCCACTGCAAATGGAAAACATCCGGCGGATTCAGTAAGATTGGCATCACTCTAGCGAGCACCTCAATCTTCTGCTTAGTTCCTTGAACTTTTCGGGACTTAAGGATGGCAGGAATTTTCAATAAAGTTAGCGGTTGAGAAAAAACCAGCTTTATTATCGATTTCACCAGATACAGCACAATGTTCATTGCACCATCCGGACTGGGAAACACTTTAATGTTTGGGGATATATATTGAATTTTCTTCTTTTGCTTACCAAAAATATACACTTCAACTCCGGGCTGAGCACCTACTCCTCTGATAAGATGTTCTATAAAGGTAGTTGAAGGTATTTCGCCTGCAAAAATGGCAACCTTCATATAAATTTTAATATTAAGTTAAAAAAATCGTATCGCACCATAAAATTCAATACTAAATTATTCATTTAGCTGATGTTCATTATTGCTTAAAAACAGATGGCAAATATAAAGTAATTATTTAACACTCCCTATTACGCGGAAAATTTCAGAAGATCTCGAAATAGCAGCATACTATTAAGAAGGATTAAAGTGTGCTATTTACTTACTCAACAGGCCCTCGCGCTTTAGCACAACCTTGCTAAATAGCCAGTCAAACTGCCAGACTGTTACTTTGCTAAAGGGATTACAGAAGAAAGCAATAACTATGTAAACTAGAAAAGCCAACCTGTTTTTATTTTCGATGGCTTTAACGGCCTTCATAAAAAATTGATAAGCATTGCTGAAGCTTTTGGAAGGAGCCTTGTCATTATAATTGCCTCCTTTTACCAAGCCCGTTTCATCGACACCTTTTGTGGAACGTTGCATAAAATGAAAGACGCTGTAATTCTGAAGTAGTCGTCTTTTTAACATGGTTTTTGATGTCACGCTCTGCCCATGAACTCTATATTGATATAATTGACTTTGCAAATTATGTAGTTTGGTAATTTCTGTAACCCGCAACCATAAATCTCTATCCTGTCCGGTTAAGATAAAATCCCTATACCCACCAATTTTGTCGAATACCGTCCTTCTGATCATCACACTGCCGTGAATGATCACAAATTTTCTATCCATCAAATCTTTAAAAATATCATCATGATACTCGGGGGCCAGTTTCTCCTCTGTTACATTATTATCTTCATCAATGATGATACCACTGGTGCCAAGTACGCCAATATCGTCATTGTTATGATTGGCAAAAAAAGCTAACTGCCGTTCAAATCTATCAATCTCCGAAATATCATCAGCATCTTGTCGTGCGATGTAGGAGCCGCTAGCTATTGTAAGTCCCTTGTTTAATGCACCTGT
>JBGSXH010000690.1:0-4393 GCA_041751515.1 Cyclobacteriaceae bacterium
ACACCCAAGCCTGCGGGATTTGCTCCGATCGTACCGACATCGGCACCTAAAGCATTTTGAGCGCCTCCGATGGCGTGCATGCGAGCAGAACCACTACTGGCAGGTGTTTGAGAAAATAGTAGGGATAGGTCCAGGTAGCCCTGGCCATAGGAATTAATTGGGAAGTAAAGCAACAGTGCACACACCATTACCAAATGCTTCTTGATCATCTAAAAATGTTTGTGTTTGACAAAAAAAAGATAAAAAAAGAGGGAAAATTAATTCCCTCTACCTCTTGAGCTACCACCTCTGGAGCCACCGCCACCTCCGCTGGAACGGGCTGGAGAAGAACTTCTGGATGGTGCACTATAGTTACTACGGCTTGGCGTAGAACTTCTGTTATAATTAGTATTCGATCTTGAAGGCTGTGAGGACCTGTTATAGTTATTATTGCTTCTTGAAGGAGCAGTTCTATAATTGGTATTGTTCCTCTGCGGTGCAGACCTGAACTCATTTGACTGTCTTGTCGGAGTGGTTGTACCACCTCTATTGACCGTACCGGTATTTCTTGATCCTGAGGGTGCAGTTCTCACGGCAGGAGCAGGAGACGTTGCTCTTGTTCTTTGCTGCACATTAGGACTAGTACCTCTGCTTCTGGTTGCAGTATTAGCAGGAGCCCTGTAGCTATCGCTTCCCAGGCTTCTACGTGCAGTACTGGTGCCAGCATTTCTGGTTCTGTTGTTTACAGAAGCAGCTCTGGCGGAACTCACATCCCGACGGCTCTGTCCAGCATATCGCGCTTGTTGATTTGATCCTGCAGTGCGGTTGGCAACCCTTGATCTTGAGCTTACTTCTCTTGCAACATCAGCATTTCTGGTTCTGGTGCTGGCGACAGCATTGTTACTACGGCTACTGTAACCTAAGCTTCTAGGTCTGCTAGCATATACAGGTCTTCTTACATTGCCATAGTCTCCTACGATAATTGGTCTACCATACATACCACCAGCGTAAAGTCCGTTATAAAAACCTTGTCTGTAACCCATGCCGTATCCCATACCCATGCCACGGAATCCCATGCCATACATACCACCGAAACCCATGCCCATGCGGCCAAAGCCACCCATGCCATATCCAAAGCCTATAGACATACCAAAACCAGGACGCATTCCGAAACCACCCATCATAAATGGATCGTACATACCCATCATAAATGGATCATACATGCCCATCATAAAAGGATCGTACATGCCCATCATCATTGGGTTGTACATGCCACCCATCATCATCGGATTGTACATGCCTCCCATCATCCAGGGATTCATCATGCCCATACGGCCACCCATCATAGGGTTCATGCCATAATAGTTGTTGGTGATATTATTTCTACCTTCCAGCTCATCATAACGATCGCTTGTTCGATAATCTTCATTATAGTAGTCATCGTTAGCATACTCCTGATTATCAGCGGCAGCATAGTCTGAAGTGGCTGCCTGCATTTCCGGTGAAGCAGCACTTTCCACACCATTGGCACGATACCTGGCTACATAGTCAGGATTGACCGTTTTGGCGGAATAGTTTTCCTCCTCAAATGCCTGTGCAGCGGCTTTACGTTGTGAACTGCCTGCGGGAATAAATGCATCGCCACCTCTGCTTTGCGCAGTGGCTGCATAATATAAGTCGTCGGAAGCAGCGTTACTCGCTTGTTGGCCGGGTGCACATGCACTAATACCTAAACCGGCTATGCCAATAATTGCTGCAAGGGATTTCGGAATCTTCATGGTTTTGCCTTTCTTTAAAGGTGAATGTTAATACCTAAAAGGTAGATTTATGCTCTGGATTAATTATACGACAAATTAGCAAAATAGATTTAAATAATTTCTAATAAGTTATATTTGTCCGAAATAAATCAACACTTTAGGCAATAGAGTATCAAAATCTATACCATAAATTTAATTATAATTTACAAATAAAAAATGAGCAAAGGCTTACCGAAAAGAAGCGAAGATTATTCATTATGGTACAATGAACTGGTCAAAAAAGCTGATATGGCTGAAAACAGTCCAGTGCGTGGCTGTATGATTATTAAACCCTATGGCTATAGCATATGGGAAAAAATGCAGGCAACTTTAGACAAAATGTTTAAAGACACCGGGCATCAAAATGCCTATTTCCCCTTATTTATTCCTAAGTCCTACCTGAGCAAGGAGGCCAAACACGTTGATGGCTTTGCCAAAGAATGCGCCGTAGTTACCCATTACCGGCTGAAAGCTTCAGATGACGGGCAGGATGTTGTCGTAGACCCTGATGCCAAACTCGAAGAACCGCTGATTGTAAGGCCTACATCAGAGACTGTCATCTGGAACAGTTACAAAAACTGGATACAGTCGTACCGCGACCTCCCGCTACTCATTAACCAATGGGCCAATGTGGTACGCTGGGAAATGCGTACCCGTCTTTTTTTACGAACTTCTGAGTTTTTATGGCAGGAAGGCCATACTGCACATGCTACTAAAAACGAGGCCCTGCGCGAGACGGAACAAATGAATAATATCTACGCTCGCTTTGCGGAGGAATTTATGGCCGTTCCTGTAATAAAGGGCGCTAAAACAGCCAGCGAAAGATTTGCAGGAGCAGAGGAAACCTACTGTATCGAAGCACTCATGCAAGATGGCAAAGCTTTGCAGGCAGGTACCAGCCATTTCCTGGGCCAGAATTTCGCCAAAGCGTTTGATGTAAAATTTACCAACAAAGAAGGCAAACTTGACCTTGTCTGGGGCACCTCCTGGGGTGTCTCTACCCGGCTCATTGGCGCGCTCATCATGGCGCATTCTGATGACGAAGGGCTCGTGCTTCCACCGAAGCTGGCACCAATTCAGGTAGTAATCGTACCCATATTTAAAAGTGACGAACAGCTGGAGGCGATTTCGGCAAAAGTACATGCTATTCGCGAAAAGCTATTAGCGAAAGGTATTTCTGTCAAATACGACGATCGCGACACATTTAAGCCAGGGTGGAAATTTGCGGAATATGAATTGAAGGGTGTTCCGGTACGTTTAGCCATTGGGCCACGCGATTTGGAAAACAAAACGGTAGAAGTAGCCAGGAGAGATACCAAAGAAAAACAGGTAGTCAATCTTGATACCCTCGAAGATTTTATTCCTTCACTGCTGGAGGATATTCAATCAAACATTTATCAAAAAGCGCTCACGTTCCGGCAGGAAAATACAAGGGAAGTGGACACCTATGAGGACTTTAAAATAGTACTGGATGAAAAGGGTGGATTTGTAAGTGCTCACTGGGACGGCACCGCCGAAACCGAGGAAAAGATTAAAGAAGAAACCAAGGCCACCATTCGCTGTATTCCTTTTGGTGGGGGTACTCCGGGTAAATGTATGGTCACCGGGGCGTCCTCAGCGCAAAGAGTAATTTTTGCCAGGGCTTATTAATTGCGCCCTGGCAAATTTATAATTTTGCGCATTTGCATGATTTATGGTCTCGCGAAGGCGCAGAGGCTCAAATGGGAAACGCTACATTTTATTTATATTTTAAAACTTTGCTGGCGCTAAGATTTTTCCATTATTAAAATAGCGACTTTAATAATAGCCATATTTAAATAAATTTACTGTAAATTTATGTCATAGCTGTTGTGGTACAATGCCCTGCAGCTTTTTGAAAATATGCAGGAGTGGTTAGTTGTCTTAAGTCTAATATTCATAGGTATCGGTTTACTGATTGCCGAAGTGGTCCTTATTCCGGGCACTACGGTGGTAGGCATTGCCGGATTTTTGTGCATGTTAGGCGGTTTATATGCCAGTCTCAACTATTTTGGCAACCCAATTACCACTTATCTGGCACTGGGCACAGGCATGTTTTCCCTTCTGAGCATTCTGTATGCATTACAGTCCGGCGCCTGGAAGCGCTATGCACTAAAAAGCCAGATCAATAGCAGGGTCAATGAAGAAACCAAGCTGGACCTTCACGTAGGTGACTCCGGCGTAGCCAACTCAGCGTTAAGACCCAGTGGCAAAGCAAGTTTTGGCGATATTATGGTTGAAGTCAGGACGATGGGCCAATTTGTAGATGCTGGCAACAAGATTAAAATTATTCAGATTGAAGATAGGCGTATATTCGTTGAACCAATAAATACAGTTTAATATGGGTGATTACTCAATAGTATTCATAATTTTTGCAGGCATTATTGTCCTGTTTATATTTCTTTATTTTGTACCCATTAATCTCTGGGTTACAGCGATATTCTCAGGGGTAAAGGTTAATTTATTTGAGCTTGTGTTTATGCGCATCCGGAAGGTGCCTCCAAGTCTCATTGTGAATGCCATGATTACCGCCACAAAAGCAGGTTTGGATGTAACCACCTCGGAGCTTGAAACGCATTATCTGGCAGGTGGTAATGTGC
>JBGSXH010000691.1:0-2170 GCA_041751515.1 Cyclobacteriaceae bacterium
ACCATGTTTTTGTTGATGGTAATATCGGCTTGTCCCAGTATATTTTCTGCTACCTTGCCTGAAATGTCTTTAGACCGCAAATCGATCAGCATCATATGATTGTCTGTGCCTCCTGAGATTACTTTATAGCCTTTTTCCACAAAAGCTTCCGCCATGGTGGATGCATTTTTCTTCACCTGAAGAATGTACTTCATGTACTCATCACTTAAAGCTTCTTCAAAGGCGACTGCTTTGGCAGCGATGATATGCTCTAAAGGACCACCTTGTGTTCCCGGGAATACCCCCGAGTCCAAGATAGAGGACATGCTTCGTAAAGTACCTTTTTGCGTCTTTATGCCCATGGGGTTTTCAAAATCTTCACGCATCATGATCATACCACCTCTAGGTCCCCGGAGGGTTTTGTGTGTGGTGGTTGTGATGATATGGCAGTATTCCAAAGGATCGTTCAGCACCCCACGCGCGATAAGTCCCGACGGGTGTGAGATATCTGCAAGCAAAAGGGCTCCCACTTCATCAGCAATCGCTCGTAAATGCTCATAGTCCCAGTCTCTGGAATAGGCAGAGGCACCGCAAATAATAAGCTTAGGCTGCTCTTTCTTTGCGGTAGCTTCGACTTTGTCCCAGTCAATCAGGCCAGTTGCCTCTTCCACTCCATAGAAAGACGGCTTATAAAGTTTTCCGGAAAAATTGACCGGAGAGCCATGTGTTAGGTGTCCACCATGAGAAAGGTCAAAGCCCAGGATTTTATCTCCTGCGTTCAGGACTGCCAGCATTACTGCTGCATTGGCCTGCGCTCCTGAGTGAGGTTGTACGTTTGCCCAGCCGGCACCGAAGAGTTCTTTGGCTCTTTCGATAGCTAAAGTTTCAATTTCGTCCACGACTTCGCAACCGCCGTAATAGCGCTTGCCGGGAAGCCCTTCTGCATATTTATTGGTAAGGACACTGCCCGCAGCCTCCATTACCTGCGGAGAGGCAAAATTTTCTGAGGCTATTAGTTCTATGCCAGACTCCTGGCGTTGTTTTTCTTTATCGATTAAGTCAAAGATCTTACTGTCTTTTCGCATGGTGCAGTTCTAGGTTATGTTAGCGTTGTCAAAATTAAATGAAGTGCGGAAGAATACCAACATTAAATATATTCATTCATCAAATGAGCGGATTTAAAATGAAATGGCTTACTCATTGAGGATTTAATTAACAATTAGTGCCACCCGACGTTTATAACTGTGTTAAAATAATTGCAACTATTTGTAAAAATCACTAATTTAAATAAAAATAATACGTGAAATCTTCATGATTAAAGCACTATACAAACCAGGAAGCAACTATTATTGTCTCCGGTTTAATAATAGCTTTGGTCTTTAAGACAGGCATATCATCTTTGAAAAACAACTATAAACACATGAATTCACTTCTTCGTTTGGCACTTCCTGCCATTATTTTGCTGCCTATCATCGTTTCTTGTGGTTCAAACCGCGTTCATGATGAAGGCAATGGTAATATTACCACAAGCGATATGGCCGTTAACTCGTTCCGAAAGCTCGTCATTAAATCCAACTACGAAATTTATCTCATAGACGGTAACGAAGAACTGGTAAAAGTTGAAACAGATGAGAATCTGATGCAATATGTTAAGACCGAAGTGAGTAGAAATACGCTTACTATTGAAAACAGTGAGCGTGTAAAAAGTAATCACGGCATAAAACTGTACGTGAATTATAATACACTTGAAGCCATAGAAATAGCAGATGGTGCCCGAATTTATACAGAGCAGCCCATCACCGTAGACCAGCTGGAGCTTGATTTTGCTGGCGGCAGTATCGGCAACCTGGAACTTCAGGTGCAAAAACTCAACGTGAAATTCGGTGGTGGTGGTCTGATGACCCTTCGTGGTAGTGCCAGTGAGTCACAAATAAACTTTAATGGTGCCGGAATGTTGGATGCCGGAGAGCTCAATACTCAAAATACAGTGATTGATATGAGTGGAATGGGAGCAGCGATCGTCAGCGCCTCAGACAATCTGGAGGCTGATCTGAGCGGCGTAGGCTCCATTACCTTCAAAGGTGATCCAAGGAACCTAAACAGAAATATATCCGGAAAAGGAACCATCAACAGAGCAGAATAGTCTATTTATCTATAATTTTTTAATATAAAATCATGAAGAGAATACCCG
>JBGSXH010000692.1:0-6962 GCA_041751515.1 Cyclobacteriaceae bacterium
AGCCACGGCGAAGGGCGTGGCAGGCCATCATAACCGCCAGGGTGCCACCGCCTTTCAATGAAAATACTTCCTCAATAACCTGTGTCAGAGAAATTGTATCACCGTAAAAACGGTATAATGCGTGGAGGCAGGTCGGTCCACAAGTGGTATCGTCTGGCTGTGCATGAATGTCGAGCTGTATATGGGCTTCCAATGTCTTTTAAATATGTAGCTAGCAACGTATAAGGGGAGCAGAAGTTATATTTTAAAATGTTTTTTTTGTGTGCTCGAGAAATGCTGCTAATTTGCTTAAAATATCAGTTTTATGGTTATCAACGGAACCTTCATTAAGCCTGGCTCGCACAGACTTATTGACATCAATATTGCCAGACTTCCTTCACATACTTTAATAGAATTGCCGGTGCTGGTATACCGATCTAAAAAGCCAGGACCTACGCTATTGCTTTCCGCCGGGGTGCACGGAGACGAAATTAATGGCATTGAAATTATACGCAGGCTTATTCGTCGTAAGGTCCTCATGCCTGATATCGGGGCTGTTATAGCCATACCGCTGGTCAATATTTATGGCTTTATCCATAATTCCCGTTCGTTACCTGATGGTAAGGACTTGAACCGCTGTTTTCCAGGTACCTCTTCAGGTTCATTGGCAAATCGGATTGCCTATATTATCATGAATGAGATCATTCCAGTGATCGACTATGGGGTGGATTTTCACACAGGAGGGTCCAGAATCACCAATTTTCCCCAGGTTAGGGCAGTGATGAACGAGCCTATGAACAGGGAGCTCGCCAAAGCTTTTGCCACCCGTTTTATTGTTAACAGCAATTTCATAGAGAAATCTTTCCGGAAAGAAGCCCAAAAAGCCGGCAAATCGATCTTGGTTTACGAAGGGGGAGAGTCGCTAAGGCTGGACGAGCTGGCCATTCAGGAAGGGCTGGATGGGGTGCAGCGGCTGATGCAGCATCTTGGAATGAAGCAAGGTCCCGAGCTGCCAAGCCAGGAGAGCCTGATTCTCAAGGAAAGCAATTGGCTGCGGGCTAAAATTTCAGGAATTTTTATCTCTAAAATTGTTTATGGGCAACATGTGCAGGCAGGGCAAGTCGTGGCGGTAATCAGTGACCCTTTCGGGAAGACAAGGATCACCATTAAATGTCCCGTAGATGGTTATATTATTGGAGTAAATAATATGCCGGTAGTAAGCGCTGGCGATGCACTAATGCATATTGGCACCATTTCAGAATAAGACGTCCGCTTTTTCTTCCTTGGGTAGGGTAAATATAAATGTTGCCCCGTGTCCATACTCTGACTCTACCCAAATTTTACCTTTATGCCTGTCAATAATTTTCTTACAAGTCGCGAGTCCTATCCCTGAACCGGCATATTCACTTTTGCTGTGGAGGCGTTTGAAAGGCTTAAAGATTTCTTCTCTTGCCGATGCCGGTATGCCAATACCATTATCTTTGATGTAAAAGCGGTACTCAAAAGAAAACTCTCTGTAACTAATTGTAATTTCCGGTGCGATATTTTTTTGCTTGTACTTTAAGGAATTTGAAAGAATATTTTGAAAAAACTGTCTTAAATAGGCTGGGTTTCCCTGTACTTCCGGCAGCGGATCATACGAGACGTTGGCCTGGCTTTCTTCTACCACTTGCATCAAATTATCCATTGCTTCCTGAAGTACCTTATTCAGATCGACAGGTTCAAGTTGACCTTCGTGGTCTGCTGTGGTGGCAAAGGTGATCACATCGCGAATCATTTTCTGCATGCCATCCGCCCGATCAATAGCTGTATTGATATAATAAGTAGTGTCTTTGTCAAGCTTATCTGCCAGCTTCAGGTTGATCAGGCTTAAAAAGCTACTAATAATTCTTAGAGGTTCCTGCAAATCATGAGAAGCTGAAAAAGAAAATTGCTTCAGTGTTTCATTATCGCCTTCAGCTTTTTTAAGCTGTTCAATAATTCGCTGCATTTGTTGTTCGTTGGAGACTTCCTCAGCAAGATTGACGGCTATTCCAATAATGCCCTGAATGCTGCCTTTTGCATCACGATAAGGAATCTTACTGATACGAAGTGACAAGATGCGACCAGACTGTGTTTTCAGGTTCTCCAGAGCATGTAAGACAGGCTCTCCGGTACTTAAAATTTCTTCGTCCTCAGCATTAAATGCTTCGTAACCCTCTACTAGCTTATGCATAGGTTGGGCATACATCACCTCTTTTGAGACATCAAGCATCTTTGTAAATGCTGGGTTGGCTTCTATGACATAATTGTCTTTATCTTTCACATAGATGCCAATTGGCACCTTGTGTAAAGTAGCCCTTAAATGAAAGCATTCGTTCTTGGTTCTTTGGTGCAGATCTTTATAGTAATTGCGCTCTTTGGTGAGCTGCTCAATTTCCTCCTGCATCTTTTGAACTGATTTTTCTGTGCTTATCATAGTCTCCGATGTTAACTTTCAGATGAATATGTGAAATTAAGAAACAATCAGATGTGTATCAGTGGCTATTAGGTATGCTTATAACAATGTAAGTTTTTCGAAAGAAAGTAGCGGATATAAATGGGTATTTACCTTTTAAAATCGGCAAAATTATCCTAAAGAATTAATTGCTAATATGATTATATTAATATCAATAAGGCTTTCTTGCTTTGGATGGATTTTAATTTGGATGATAGGTAAGCGTAGTCTGGTGCGCGATAAAATTAAAGTTTCGACATTTAATGTAGGGGGCTGCATGCGGCAATGTAATATGGTGAAGTATATCAATGGTTTTAGGCATAAGTGAGCTTGTTTGCAGATAATTGGTACATAAATATGATAAAAGGGCAGGATACGAAGCCTGCCCTTTGTTAATCTGTCATTAAGAAAAGGCATTGGCCAGTGCCTCAATCCTTTGGTCCAACTTTTGGGATACTGCTTCAAAATCACCGGCATTATCCAGCTTGCCCTGTACGCTGATGTAGAATTTTATCTTAGGTTCTGTTCCCGACGGCCTTGCGGATATTTTAGAGCCTGCTTCAGTAAGAAATTGAAGCACATTGCTTTTAGGGTAATCAATGCGCTCCACTTTTCCTGATGATAATTCCTTTCTTTCCAACGACTGGTAATCGATCAAGGTGGCCACTTTCTCACCTGCAAATTCGGAAGGGGTGTCCTGACGCATTTGCTTCATCATGGCGACAATTTCCTCTGCCCCTGCTTTCCCCTGTTTGGTGACAGAAATAAGTTTCTCTTTATAGTAACCAAACTTCACATACATATCAATCATGAGTTCGTATACGCTTTTGCCTTGATCTTTGGCATATGCAGCCATTTCAGCAATCATGGCTGCTGCGCCGATGGCATCTTTGTCACGGACAAAATCGTCAATTAAATAACCATAGCTTTCTTCTCCTCCACCGATGAACTTGGTTTTTCCTTCTTGTTCCTTGATGACTGCTGCAATGTGTTTAAAACCTGTCAGGGTATCGTAGCATCTTACGTCATAAGCATCGGCAATGGCTTTAATAAGCTCGGTGGTTACGATCGTTTTAACGATATACTGTTTTCCGTCCAGCTTGCCTGCAGCTTTCCAACGCTCCAACAGATAATAAATGAGCAAGGAGCCGGTCTGGTTGCCATTGAGAAGCACAAACTCACCTTTCAAGTTCTTTACACCAATTCCCACACGGTCTGCATCTGGATCTTGTGCCATGATCAGGTCGGCATCGACTTCAACCGCTTTTAGCAAACTTAGCTTCATGGCTTCCTGTTCTTCGGGGTTTGGATAAACAACCGTCGGAAAATTACCATCTGGCTTGGCCTGTTCTTCTACTACAATTACATTTTCGAAGCCAAAACGCTTTAAAGCTTCCGGTGTCAGTGTAATTCCTGTGCCATGTAAGGGGCTGTATACAATTTTTAAGTCCTTCTGCCTTGCAACTACATCTTTCGAGAGCTGTAAACCTACTACCTTATTTAGGAATTTCTCATCCATATCCTCTCCTAAAGTATGGATAAGACTTTCATTCTTTTCAAATTTCACCTCATTGATGCTTGTGATTTTGCTGACTTCATCAATGGTGTTCGTGTCATGCGGTGCTACCATTTGGGCGCCATCGTTCCAATATGCTTTATAGCCATTGTACTCTTTGGGATTATGGCTTGCTGTGAGCATGATGCCGCTATGGCAACCAAGTTCACGTACTGCAAAAGAGAGCTGTGGTGTAGGCCGGAGTTCAGGGAACTTGTAAACTTCGATGCCATTGGCAGAAAATACAGACGCAGTAACGTCCGTTAATTCCTTGCTTTTATTTCTCGAGTCGTGGGCGATTACTATTTTAATTTGCTCATTCGGGTAGGTTTTGATCAGGTAATTGGCCAGGCCTTGTGTGGCCATGCCAATGGTGTACTTGTTCACCCTGTTGGTGCCAGTGCCCATGATACCGCGCAGGCCACCAGTACCAAATTCCAGGTCTTTATAAAATGCTTCTGTGAGCTCTTTGCCATCGCCAGCCAGCATTTTTTCTATATCTGTTTTAGTAGTCTGGTCAATATTGGAGTTCAACCAGGCTTCGGCTTTGGATCGAATAGTAGCGTCCATATTTTATGAATTAATATTTTAGATTAAAAAAAATAGTATGATTTATAGATTTCCCCGCAGGGCTTGTTCTCTTTCAATGGCTTCGAAAAGGGCTTTAAAATTCCCTTTACCGAAGGATTTTGCTCCTTTTCTTTGAATGATTTCAAAGAATACGGTGGGGCGGTCCTGAATAGGCTTGGTGAATATTTGCAACAAATAGCCTTCTTCGTCACGATCTACCAGGATATTCAGCTCCTTTAAAGGAGCGATATCCTCATCGATTTTACCCACTCGATCGAGCAGGTCTTCATAGTACGATTCCGGAACTTCCAGGAAGTCGATGCCCCGTCTTCTCATTTCAGCCACGGTGTATTGTATGTCGTCGGTAGCAATAGCAATATGCTGTACGCCGGCACCATTATAAAAATCAATGTACTCTTCAATCTGGCTTTTTCTTTTGCCTTCTGCTGGTTCATTGATAGGGAATTTGATATAGCCATTCCCATTCGATACTACTTTGGACATTAAAGCAGTATATTCTGTGGAAATGTCTTTATCATCAAAAGTAATCAGCAGTTTAAAGCCCATCACTTTTTCATAGAAATCCACCCACTTATTCATTTCTCCCCAACCGACATTGCCCACACAATGGTCTACATACTTAAGTCCGATAGGCTGAATATCAATGACTGATCTTTTTGCTACATAACCAGGGAGGAATGGTCCATTATAATGATTCCTTTCCACGAAAGTGTGAATGGTTTCCCCATAAGTTTTGATGGAGGCCACTTTTACTTGACCAAATTCATCGCGGAGGGACTTGGGATCTTCAGCAACCTGGGCACCCCGACTGGTTGTCTCCTGGAATGATTTTTCGGCATCATCAACCCATAGGGCCAGCACCTTAACACCATCACCATGTTTTTTTACATGCTCAGCAATAGGAGTGCCCGAATGCATTGCACCTGTGATGACAATGCGTATTTTATCCTGTTTTAGAACATATGAAGCTCTGTCTCTTACACCCGTTTCCGGACCGGCATAGGCGATGAGTTCAAATCCCAAAGCCACCTGGTAATACATCGCCGACTGCTTGGCATTTCCGACATAAAATTCTATATAATCTGTGCCATTTATCGGCAGGAAATCATGCTCCATAGTTAAGGTTTGATTTGGTGTCAGGTATTTTAACCTTGCGATTATTGCTGTCTTAGTCGACCTGCTGCATTATCACTTACAAGCTTAAATTTATCTAATTTTTACTAAAATCCCCGTTTTAGTGCCTATTTTATAATAAGTTCATGTCATCATAAATTAGTTATTTTAGCGGTCATATCCCTGTTCTGCATCCTGTCTGCTAATCTTAAACGCCAAAGCCGTCATGTCATCGAAGGTTATAATATTTGTTCCTTGGTTGTTGTCTTGCTTTAATCATGTAGATTTCAAGTGTGCAACAAAAGATGATAGGATACAAAGCGTATTATGTAAAACCAGTTGTCAATAATTAGAAACACCAAGAAATTGACTAATAGATATAGTAATACTGAGTTCGAATGCCTTAAAATGCAAAGGTTTGCAGCAATCACATGCTTAATTCATGTAAACGCTGAATTATGATATTTTTCTTGGAACTTTAGCCTATACTGCGGAGTTTTGTGCTATCATACACAAAAGTGAAACCCCATGGACATAAAAAGTTTAGACAAAGCACTAATAGAAATTGTAGAAAAGAAGAACGCTTTAAGTTTACTTAGCTACAATTCTCCGGATTACGATAAACTGGAAGAAGAACTTCATGATCTTGAAGATGACTTTCTGGAAGAATACGGTCAATATCTGGAAGAGGCTTTTCATCTTGTGCATGACGAATTCTGCTCGGATAATGAAGTTTTGTTGCCCATTGCTTACCTGGCCAATCGCTATTTGCATACTGGTTTTAAAGAAGATGGAAGCAAGGAATACATCGTGGAACCTCAGCAAGGGGTTGTGGTAGATGTCGACGATTATCCAAACCAGATTAACAGGCTCGTACTTATTCCCAACCCTACCAGAATCTTGCTGACAATCGGCAACACCAAACTAGAAGAGGTTTGGAGAGCCGTAGAATCTTAACGCCAACATATTTCGATAAAATTAAAAACCACCGTTCTCATATAGACGGTGGTTTTTTGGTTTATAAGAAACCTAATTTTTCCCGTACACTATTGAGGATCGGCCGACCAATTTCCCTGGCTTTTGCTTCGCCGGACTCTAGTCTGGCATACAATTCTTGACGATGTTCCATGTAGTAGTCAAATTTTTCACGTTCCGACTTATATTTATCCAGTAAAAGCGCTAGCAGCTCCTTTTTGGCATGGCCATAGCCAAAATTTCCAGCAAGGTATTTCTCTCGCAAGGCAGCAG
>JBGSXH010000693.1:0-1911 GCA_041751515.1 Cyclobacteriaceae bacterium
TAAACGTATGCCACCTCCTGCCAGTAGTCGGGGATCCAAACCCCGGAAATTATCATATTGGTATTGGGCATAAACCTCATAGTGCAGTTTTCTTCGATGGTGAAAATTGACTCTCCCATGCGCATAGCCAAAACTTAAAAATACATTGTCATTGATCGCCAGGTAATTTACCTGGCCCATGAACATATAGCTATGCGGACCTTCATAGTAAATGCTATTAAAATCAAAGTCCCAGCCAAGTAAATTGACAGGGTCTTCCGCGGAGGCGCTTCTGTTGAACATGCTAAAGTTGAAAGCCGCCTTTGCAATAAATGATTTCGTAGTATCTTTCTCTAACCTGACTTTCTCAATATTGAGGATTTGGGCTGATGATACATTGCAAAAACAAATAAGGAATATTAAGTAAACGATCCGGGCCTTCATATTGCTGGTTTTGGTAACCTGAAATTATACACTTGAGACAATTTGCCCAAAGAAAGGGGAATATTTATAGCAAATGAACCATTTTCAATCATTTTAACTTATCTTTGTCACAATATCGAAGTTCTTTTTTTATGGGGTCGACTGGATTTGACAGTAAGTGCAGGTCTGGTGTAAGCATGTCGGGTGTTGTGAGTATTACCCGCAAATAAAACTTTCACACTTATAATTGGCGAGAATAACTACGCCCTAGCAGCCTAAACTTAGGTTGTTAAGTGTCTCCCTGGCCCTCTGCGCTGCCGGGTTGGGATGAGGCATCGAAATGCAGCGCTAGTTTTTACAGGTGCGTGATGTAAAAGCGAAATTGATCGCGTATAAGGAAAGTTTTAGGTTTGTAAAGCACCTTGGCTTTCCCGACAATCCAAGCTTTAATAAACATGTAGAAAGCACTATGGTTTCCTTATCTGGACGAGGGTTCGACTCCCTCCGACTCCACTTTTTTATTTTCTCAGACTTATCTTTTTAGTGATAGGTCCAGCCTGCGCCTAATATTGTTGACTAGTATTGGTAATCAGGTTTTTATTCCTTCTTCTCTTGTATTGCTATTTTGTTTTCAGTTATTTTCCTCATAGGAGAAAGGTAGTCTTTTTCTTTTGCCCGAGAATAAAGGGGATTGAACACATTTTCATAGATTTTCATTAAAAGTCGCCTCTTTCGATATAAGCTTATGTTGCATCACAGCCACATTCAAAAATTCATATTTCAATTTTTTGGCTTTGTTGTATACAGGTTTACCTAATTATTTTAGATAATATCAATCGAGTGCGGAGCGTAATATTGCTTTTTCTAAAAAATAAGTGTAAATTTTACGCTTAAAACAATTGGGACCTCCGTAGTATATTCTTTCACTTTTATCAGCAACACAGGAATGAAACATAGTTTGCAATTTTCACTGACGATAGCGCTGGCGTTTTTTGCCTTTGTATTGAATGCGCAAGATTTAAAGACAAGCAAATTCGACAATCCAATAGCCTTACAAAGGGCGGATCCGTTTGTGACTAAGTCTGATGGCTTTTATTATTTTATCGCTACAGTCCCTGAATATGATCGCATAGAATTACGCAAATCAAAGACTATTAACGGTATAAAGGAAGCAAGGCCTGTAGTCGTTTGGCACCGCCACGAAGAGGGAGAAATGAGTAATCACATTTGGGCGCCAGAACTGCATCGCATAGATGGGAAATGGTATATATATTATGCTGCCAGTTCTTCCGAAGACAAATGGGCTTTACGCATGTATGCTTTGTCTAATCCCTCAGACGATCCTACAAAGGGAGACTGGAAGGAAGAAGGCCAAATTGTAAGCAACCGGGATGAATTTGCGCTGGATGCCACCACGTTTGAATTGAAAGGTCAACGCTACTATATATGGACGGACAGGGCATCAGAAGAAGTGATCAATACGGGTCTTTTCATTGCTGAGATGACAAG
>JBGSXH010000694.1:0-2952 GCA_041751515.1 Cyclobacteriaceae bacterium
CCTTCCGGCCTATCCATACTGGCGGAAAAGTTGATTGCACCTGGCTCATCAGCACTTATCTTATAGACAATTACCTGGTCCGGATGACTGGCAAATGCCTCAGTTTGGTATTTTACACCGTTTACGGTATAACTGGAATGCACCAAAGCCTGCTCGAGATCCAAACTTCTGGTATAGTCGCTGTAACCTTCATGACCCTCAAAATGCAATCGTACATTGCCTACAGTTTCGTAAGGCATGCCATGCGCAACCTGACTGGTAAAATATTTATTCGCCATGTCCTGAGCCTCGACATACTTTTCTTCAAAAATGAGACTCCGTACTGCTTCAAGATTTTGCAGCGCCTGAGGATTGTCGTTTCGATGCGGTTGACCTGCCCATACTGTATTTTCGTTCAATTGAATATTTTCATGAACAGGATTTCCATATACCATGGCACCTAATCGACCATTGCCAATGGGAAGCGCCTCCACCCATTCAGCTGCCGGCTGTGTATACCATAATCGCATCTCTGCATGTTGCTGAGCACTAACGGACAAGTTGATGCAAAGCTGCCACAGCAAAATACAGCAGCAGCATCTCACCAGGCCTGGACTCATGCTGATACTGATCGAATACTTTATCCCTGCAGCGTTCATTCGAATGTAAGCCAGTCTATTGCTACAGATTGCTTCCCTTTATACACCAAAATCAGATCTTGAATACCACTTAGTTTCTGAAGCAGATCAGCTTCATACGTAATGAAGGAGGCGTTTTTGTTTAGCTGTATGCTAGAAACTATCGGTCCATTAATATCATTTAGCCTTATTTCAAGCGTTTCGCCTTCGGCAGCAGCGGCCGCTTTTATACTGACGTTTTGCAGGTTTCCATTCCCGAAATCGACAGCATTGTACTGTACCCATGCATCATTTGCGCTCAAAACAACTTTCCATCCCTCAAAAGTATTGTCAGGATCGATGAACTCAATTTCTGCACCGGTTTCACTCAGATGACTGTAACGATCAATCTGAATTTGATCTTTAGCAGCAGTAATGCCCACCCCTCGTAATGTTGGAATTACCTTTTGAATAGCGCCATTGTCATCAAAAAACAGACTATCTGCCCTGATGGCCCTGTTTTTATCGAAATCCGGAGAGTAATCATTATGATGATAGAACAGATACCATTGGTTTTGATAGTTGACAATAGAATGGTGGTTGGTCCAGCAACCTGTAGGCGATTCATCCATCAATACCCCCTGGTGTTCAAAGGGACCTAAAGGATGATTGCTGGTCGCATATTCCAACCTTTCCGTTTCATTGGCTACATGAGGATAAGTCATATAATAAACGCCTTCTCTTTCAAATACAAATGGTCCTTCTATTAAGCCTTTTTGCGGTAATTCAGTGAAAATCCTCGGTTCTGATGCCAACTCAAGCATATCGTCACTGAGTTTTGCACCGTAAATTTTATTTTCAGACCAATAAAGATAAGCTTGACCCTCCTCGTCTATAAAAACATTCGGATCAATACCCTGCACACCAGCAATGGGAACTGCCTCTGGCTCGAAGGGTCCGATTGGAGTATCAGCGATAGCGACCCCGATAGACGACCTGTCGCCATTGGTCGATTTATCTTTGTTTTTAGTGGGAAAATAAAAATAATATTTGCCATCTTTTTCAATGCAATCCGGCGCCCACATGCTATTGGTGGTGGCATCGACCCACGGCACCTCGTCCTGGTCTATAATTTTACCATGATCCGTCCAATGCATCATATCTTCAGAAGAAAAAACATGGTAATCTTTCATGCAAAACCAGTCTTCCCGGCCATCGTTTTCCTCACAATAAATATCGTGAGATGGGTAAACATAGAGCTTGCCATCGAATACCCTTGCGGATGGATCGGCAGTAAATTGATCGCGAATTAGGGGATTCTGCGCGAGGGCAAAATTGGCGGCGGCCAATAGGGTAAATAAGGAAAATAAACGCTTTGTGATTAATATCATGTCAAACGAATTCAAATCTGCAATATATAGTTAATCTGGTATGGATGTTTCAAGCTCGAAATAATCGAAATCAGCATATCCGCCGACTTCTTTGGTAGCATAAGTAAACAAAGCAAAACGGTAGCCCATAAAATGTGGCAACGTATAAGCCATTTGTAAAGTAGGGCCAATTGCTTCCCAGGTTTCCCGATCCAGACTGTAGAAGAAATTGGCCTGGTCTTTTTTATCTTTGAAATTACAAGCCGCTTTTAAGTAAATGATCGTCTCTTCCAATGGCAGCGGTGTGGACTGCAGGACCTCATCTTCAGTAGTAGTAATCACAACTATTTGCTTGTGTCCATCAACAACCTTCACCCCTACCTGCCCGTATTGCTTCTGCAACAATCCGAGTCCGGCAAAATCGCCCTCCTTTAGGCCGGAGACGTCGAGCTTAATAATGCCGGAACTAACAGGGCCGACTGTCCGCTGGGTTAGTGTATTTCTGGCGGCAAGAAAAGTGCTGTCTACCCTATTGGTTTTCAGCCTTAAAAAACCCTTTCTGTCTGCCAAAGACCAATATTCCGGCTGCGGATTGTGATTCCACTGCCAAACCAGAGGCAAAGAATTGTCACCCTCATGCCTGTTAAAATCATCTGAAGCTACTATACCTGGCATGATGCCCTTACTTGCTGGCAAATTCAGCGCTTCGGGCACTTTTCCATCTTCTCCCAGGATCGGCCAACCCTCTTCCCAGGTGACAGGAACCAGATAAGGAACTCGTCCCACAGCGCCGTTATCACGAAAAAGATAAGCGTACCAATTGCCATCGGGCGTATCAATGAGGCCACCCTGCGCCACCCCTTTGTCCTGCAATGCCAGGCGTCCCTCATAAGGTCCCGTGATTTTGTCGGAACGATGGATAATTACCGTGCGCATGCCTTCTCGCGGCCATGTAATGTTAAAAAGATAATATTTCCCATGGACCT
>JBGSXH010000695.1:0-19456 GCA_041751515.1 Cyclobacteriaceae bacterium
GCATAGTCGAACTTAAAATTATACATGTCATTGACAGCCTGAGACGCTTCGATCTGAATCGTCATATCATTGAGCAGTCTTGGGACAGGCTCAGTACGCTCTTGTGCCTGAAGTTGATGCAGCAGACCCAATAAGCTAATAAAGCTGAAAAACGCAGTATTAAACTTCATACAATGATGCTGTAGAAATTTGGAAAGTTAAATGTAAATTGAGAATTTTTCAGCAATCTATCCAATGTTTATGATTAGTAACGTTGATATGGCAAGTTCATTTTAAAGAACCATTATTTTACGAATATAAATGCTTAAAGTCGTTTTATATGGTATTAACCATGCTAACTAAGAAAAGCGATCTGCAATTCCATGATAAGAAAAATTCTTCCATATATAGGTATATTTTTGCTGCTTTTTTTAGGTAGAAGTATAACCTTAGAAGAATACTGCGATACCGAGCTCAATTCAGAGCAGTTGATTTACGAGCAAAGTGACTTGCCTGGTTTTTTAGGCCCGGATGATATGGAGCGCGAAATGATACTATCGATTTCTGCTCATATTGTGCGTAATCACCTGGGTGAAGAAGGTATTGCCGAGGGCGATGTGCTGAGGGCAGTAGAAAGAATGAACGAAAGTTTTGCCGGCTCAAAATTATCTTTTGAAGTTTGCACTTTTAATTATATCGATAAAACTCGTTTTTCGAAATTCAGCAGAAATGAGGAGGCAGCCCTTACCAGAGCTAATGTACCGAATACCATCAACGTATATTTTGTGCCCAAAATATTGTCCGGTGTGGACGGCAGTATTTGTGGATACACCTATTACCCGACCAAAGGGCTTGACCATATTATTCTCAATAATAGTTGCCTGGCCAATGGCACTACCCTCACCCATGAAATGGGACATTTCTTTGGCTTATATCACACCCATGAGCAGCAGTTTGGGATTGAGTTGGTGAATGGTAGCAATTGTCTCTCTGCTGGTGACCTCATTTGTGATACTCCTGCAGACCCGGGCCTCCGCTTTGCGAATGTATCCGAAACCTGCGACTATATTGGGCTGTATAATGATGCTGCCAACCTCATTTATAATCCACCGGTCAATAACATCATGTCGTATAGCCGTAAAGAATGCCGGGATCATTTCACGGGATTGCAGGAGGAGAAAATTCGCAGAAATTACCATTACTTTAAGTCGCACCTCAGTACATTGTCCACCAGCATGCAAACTCCGGGGCCGATAGTCCAGGCGGGTCGTCCCTTTCAAATGTCGGCCTCCGGTGGCGAAAGCTACCTATGGACCACTGGCGATTCAACAGCGCAGGTTAATCTTAGCATGTACAGCAGCGCTTACGTTGGTGTCACCATTTATACCGAGGGCGGCTGTAGTGTTTTCAAAAGATTTTATGCTGAAGTCTTTGACGACAGTCAGTTAATTGTGCCTGAGGAGGTCTGCGCTGGTCAGCCATTTGATGTGCTGGTAAAAAACTCGCGACCGGATTTTCGCTATCAGCTGATGAGCGATGACCTGGTAATCACTGCTCCGGAGCCCGGAAATGGTGACTCACTGTTGATTACTTCCATACCCTTGAAGGAAGACGCACCCATTTCGCTTAGAATTATTGACAACAACTATAACGTGATCTACAGAACGGTCCCGGGCAGTCACCTGCTGAAGGTTTCTCCAACTCCCGGGCGTGAGGCTTTTGATCCGATCCCGGTTTCTGAGCGGACACAGCGCATCTGTAGGGGAAATATTCCCTCTGTCACTTTGGCAAGTACAAAGCGCGGCAATTATTACCAACTCATACTGGACGGGGAACCTCTTTATGCTCCTAAAGCAGGTGGAAGCCGTTTACTGTCGCTAACGGGTATTCCGGCCTGGGAGGCCCAATCTTACCAGCTTAAGGTAATGAATAAATGCGATACCGTCATTCATCAAAATAACTTTGGTGTCGACATTGAAGCGCCTATCACCACGCCTGTGGCGGTAAAAAACGAAGCAATTACCTATGGAGATGTGGCAAATTTCACCTTACCAACAGAAAAGCACAGTACTTATCAGCTTTTTGATGGCGATAAAGCGATGTCCATCAGCTATCAGGGAAACGGGGACGCCATCATCATGCAAAGTGCTGCACTCGTGGAAAACACTAACATGAACATTTATGTAGAGCGTAATAATGGTTGTGAGAGGCAATTGGCCGGTATACTCAATGTCACTATTATCTCCCCTTCAGCACCGTTGATCCCTTTAGTTCGGCAGCGCATTCCTGATCATGCATTTACATTAGATTTAGAAGCACCTTCCAACGCTATGCTGACAGTTAAAAACTTGCACGGCAAGGCTTTGCTGGAAATAGGGCCTATTGCACTGGCAGCAGGAGAGCCCTACTTTGAGATACCCCTGACCGAAATATGGCTCCCCCCCGGGCATTACGTGGGTGTTCTCGCCATAGAAAATGGCTTAAAACGCTATAAGATATTTTCTATCCAGCCAAGACAGGCTATGCCATATAGCAGAGAGCAACCTGGGGATATACGCATTAACCCGTAAATTAGAAGCCATTGAATGCTTTGTGGTATTTTTGGCAATGATAATTTAATCACACCGTTTATAGCAGAAATTCCAGTATTATAAATCGGGATAATTACATATTAAAGTAGCCGTTTCCTGTATTTTTGCTATTTTCGCCTACTCAAAATTTCACAGTGGAGAACATGTATTCATTTAAAAAGCTAAACAATTACACAGGCTGGGCCATTTTTGCACTGGCTGCCCTTGTTTATATACTTACCCTTGAGCCAACGGCAAGTTTCTGGGACCCTGGCGAATTTATCGCAGCATCCTACCGACTACAGGTGCCTCACCCTCCAGGGGCGCCGTTATTTCTATTGATTGGCAGAATGTTCTCCTTCCTGGCCTTCGGCGATGGCACTCAGGTGGCGTATTGGATTAACTTTAGCAGTGGACTTGCCAGTGCTTTCACCATATTGTTTTTATTCTGGTCCATCACTTTATTAGGCAGAAGAGTCGTTCGACTTTCTTCTGATCAAGTCAATCTAAACCAGGCATTACTGATTCTGGGTAGTGGTGCTATTGGTGCTTTGGCCTACACTTTTAGTGATACCTTTTGGTTTTCTGCCGTTGAGGCAGAAGTATATGCGATGTCCTCCATGTTTACGGCTTTCGTGTTTTGGGCCATATTAAAGTGGGAAGTTATTGAAGATGAAAAGAAAGCCAATCAATGGCTGATTTTATTAGCCTATACTGTGGGACTTTCTATTGGAGTTCACTTACTAAACCTGGTGTCAATTCCGGTTTTGGGTTTGATTTATTATTTCAAGAAGTATGAGAAGGTCAGCTTTAAAGGTATCGTAGTCGCCCTGGGTGCCGGTGGTGCCATTGTTATGCTCATCATGCTGGGGATCATCCCTGGTTTACCATCGCTGGCAGGCTCTATTGAAATTTTCTTCGTGAACAGCATTGGGCTCCCCTTTGGCAGTGGTATTATATTTTTATTTATCGTGTTTATTGGGGCTTTAGTTTACGGTATTTTATATTCTATCAAAAAAGAGAAAGTATTGCTCAATACAGTTTTACTTTGTTTTACCTTCATCCTTATCGGATATGCCTCCTATGCCATGGTGGTGATTCGTTCCAATGCCAACCCACCTATCGACCAGAACAACCCTGAAAATATCATCAGCTTCGTGTCTTACTTAAAGCGTGAGCAGTATGGTGACAGGCCCTTGTTGTATGGGCAGTATTTTACAGCAGAAATTGTCAAGCAGGAAAGAAGCCGGCCGGTATATGTGAAGGGAGAAGACAAATATGAAATTGTAGATTACAGGATCAGCAATGAATATGATCCAAAGCATTCAACTTTCTTACCGAGAGCGTACAGCACAGAAGATCGCTTTAAGTCTCGTTATGAGGAATTGATGAATCTGAGGCCGGGCGAGAAGCCGAGTTTTATCGACAACCTGCAATACATGTTCAGCTACCAAATCGGACATATGTACCTCCGCTATTTTATGTGGAATTTTGCTGGCAGGGAGCATGATATGCAGGGCGCTGGATGGTTGGGCTTCTGGGATACCGCTCAGGAATTACCGGAAGCATTTGCTAATAACAAAGCCAGGAATAACTATCTAATGCTTCCGCTCATCTTAGGGTTCATTGGGCTGTTTTTTCATTTCCGAAAAGATGAAAAAGGCTTTTGGATTGTAACATTGTTCTTCTTCCTGACAGGTATTGCTTTGGTGTTATACCTGAACTCTCCACCCTCCGAACCGCGGGAGCGAGATTATATTTATGTCGGCTCATTTTACGCCTTTGCAATATGGCTGGGTTTTGGGGTGATGGGCATAGCAGAATTGCTCTCCGGCATTTTAAAGAAACCGCAGACGGCGTCAGCAGTTGCTTTACTACTCAGCTTTAGTGTGCCTGCCATTATGGCAGCGGAAGGTTGGGACGACCATGACCGATCGAATCGTTATTTCTCCACGGACTCTGCCCGGAATCACTTATCAAGTTGTGCACCCAATGCGATTCTATTTACAGGTGGTGATAACGACACGTTCCCTTTATGGTATGCCCAGGATGTAGAAGGCTTCAGAACGGATGTGCGTGTGATTGTCCTTAGTTATTTCAATACCGATTGGTACATCAACCAGATGACACGCCAGACGTATGAGTCTGAGCCGCTACCTTTTTCTTTGGACCAGGAAAACTATCGTCAGGGTGGTCCTAACGATTATTTACTATTGGATGAAAATCCGAATGTACAGGACGGCATTAAGCTTTCCCAGTTTTTGTCGTTGGTCAAAAGAAATCACCAGGCCATTCGCAGACAGGTTTCAGCGAATAACTATATCAATACGGTGCCTTCCCGCAAGCTGCACATGGATATTAATAAGGCAGACATTCTTTCTAAAGGCATAGTGCCAGCAGAGATGGAAGACCTGATTCCCGAACGCATCACCTTTAACATTAAAGGCCGGCATATTGAGAAAAAAGATTTAATGATCCTTGACCTTATTGCGAACAGCAACTGGGACAGGCCCATTTACTTCAATAATACTTCTCTGATGAGCATCGCATTTGATGTCAACCCTTATGTTGTGCAGGAAGGCATCACGTTCAGGTTAATGCCAGTTCAGAATCCGGATCCGAATGAGCCGTTTGTCAACAAAGAAGTGATGGCTGAAAATATGCTTGAGAAATTCTATTATCGTGAGCTAGATAACCCTAATGTCTATTACGATGAAAATTACAGAAACTTTATGCTGGGACATCGCAGTGCATTCAACAGGCTTGCCGAAGCGTATTTAGATGCTGGTGATACCGAAAAAGCAAGCAATATCATCCATACCAGTCTGGAACGTATTCCCGATGAAGGCATCCGTTATGACTACGAGACTGCTTCCTCTGTGGGCATATTATTAGAGCTGGGCGAACGAGAGAGGGCGTTGGAGATTGCTGATTTACTGGCCACTCGTGCCAATGAAAACCTGGAATACCTAATTAACACCCGACAGGATTTCAGCTTCGAAAGAGCTAAAAACCTCAATACCATGAACCAGCTGGTGAACTTCCTCAAAGCGGCCGGGGAAGATGAAATGGCAGATAAGTACCAGGATGCTTTCATGCAGCACTATAGCAGGATCAGCAGATAAATCATACTCCTCAACAAAACCAGTTTAATCATCCAAAAGGGCTTGCCAATAGCTGGCAAGCCCTTTCTAATATGAAATTTCATAATTGATTTGACTTTATAAAGCTATTCATAGCCGAATGTATAGCTCCAAAAAGCTGCGCCAGTCGGCGTCTTCCGGTTTATAGTATGCTACCATGCGCACGACACTAATCATCCACCGACCCTGAGCGGTAATATTAATGTAATTTCCCCCTCTTCGTCTGTGCGGTATAAGTCTTCCTTTACTTCTCCATCAAATTGGTAAAAAACCCTCAACAGGGTATCTCCCAGTTGACTATTTTTTCATTTTATTTTTAATAGTCAATTATTTTCCGGCATCTCATCGAAAGTCAATTTATTTACTCACTGTTTTGATTTAGTGGACCAGCATGAAAAAATTCAGCCTAAACCTGCGCGATAATTCTTTATCATGACCACATGCAGACGCTACTGAATCGCCAAATATCTTCGTGAACACCAAGCATGCTCATGACTTAAAGTATCGTAAAAACCATGAAGGCCGGATACTATTTCACCATAATTACGACAACGGTTTTTCAGGACATCCATCAATTTTCAATAGTGATATTGTTTTGCGATGCTTCATATTTAACCGAACATTTTATATCAATATTTCGGTCAAAACGAGCGAAATTAAAGACGACTTAAGTCAGTAAAGTAGATGAATACTGAATAATTAATTTCACAAATAGGAGCATATACTAATCCAAAAACTCATTTAAAGCTCTCTATGCGAATATTCATCAAAGGATCTGTTGAATATTATGATTTCTCTACAACAACAAATAAGTCCAAAGCTGACTCGGCATTGTCAGTCACAAAATAGTCCTCATGAGTGATTGCTGCGACTAGATTTTGATTAGTATTGTTCAGTTTGTTGCGGTTCATTCTGTTAAGGATTTCGTAAGGCCACCTGAGCATGACAGCCGGCAGATGGTATTGCAAATTGAGTATGTCGAACCTCATGATTTTCTGCACCGAAGCTTTGTTGCGCTCATAATAGGACATCACCTTTTCGTTACCTGCAATGCCTTTCATTGAGGTCTTGTCAAATATTGACTGACACAATGCAGTTAAAGTTGCAGGAGTGTATTCACGAATATGCCAGGGGTTTCTGCTTAAAGTCTTTTGTATGTTAGGTGTCGAAATGATGGCTTTTCCTCCAGGTCGCAATACGCGATAAATTTCTTCCAGGTAAAACTTATCGTCCCTAATGTGTTCAATGACCTGAAAGCTGACGACCTGATCAAAGCTATTGGAAGCTACTCCGCTGAATGGCGGAACAACAGCTTGTTGAAAATGAACATTATCGTATTTCTTACTCAGTTTCTCAATTACTTCAGTAATTTTATCTAAAGCAAGGTAGCTATCTGCCAACGGGGCCAATAGTTCTACTCCTCTTCCCTCACCACAACCGACCTCAAGCAAATCACCTTTAATGTAGGGCTGGGCTGCAAAATACGCCTTTAGCAACCTTTGATGAATAGGGTTATCAGAAGTGAGCTGGTCTGAGGCGATTTCAGTTGTATAAGTTGCCATACTATTTTTATTTAAAAAAATGCTAAATTGATATCATAGACTAGAGGTTATAAGCGATATTTTTGTGGCGCTCATGTATACCTTCAGGGTAAATTTCGTTGAACTTGTAAGGATCAAAAGTAAAAATAATGATTAAGAATTGCTTTTTGTTGATGCTACTGTTTTTTGTTTATCAAAACAGCTATGGCTTTATTGATATTACAAAGATTAATTTCGAGTACTTATATCGAAATGATGCTCCTATAAAGTTTCGCCATGCCATGGCGCATCATGAAGGGGAAGCCGTGTTGTACCTGCGTTTGGAGTACAATGCTGCCATATTGAAAGATTATAAGCTCTCGCTTAGCTTTTATGAAAACTATGGTAAAAAGCAGTCTGATCATGTCATTGAAATAGCTCAGCGCGACGCCTTACCGGAAAGCGATGGTAACACACAATATTTCAAGCTCTCCTTCCCGATAACTGCTGGTGAAAACCTTGGTATTCTGGCTGTGGAAGGCGGTACAGATGAGGGCAGCTACTATTATGATATTCCCATCCACGGCCTTCACATCTTCCCAAGATCTGATTTATTTTTTATGGAAGAAGCCCGGGACATTCCTCTTTTCGATCATTATCTGGAAGATGGTAACGCGTTTCGCATTATGTCACTCACCGATAGCAGAGAAGAAATTTATCTGTTCAAGTACAGAGATGATTTTGCACCTGCGCTGCCGCCTATGAGTACTGGCAGTGCTGTGGCGCGGGATTTAGCGATTGACTCTACGGTGGTGGTGAGACCCGGCGATATCATCACAGGTTTGCCGCAGGCATTGTATTTTGCGCAGTCGGACAGCGCCGGACTTGAGGGCAATTCCTTGCGCATCACACCGATATATTACCCTCAATTTGTCAATGCAGAGCAATTGAGCGGACCGTTCAGGTTTATCAGTACCTCTCAGGAGTATAATGCGCTGCAGGAAGCCGAGGATAAAAAGCAGGCGCTTGACCGTTACTTATTGCAGGTTGCCAAAGACCAGGAACGAGCTAAAAAAATCGTCAAAGGATATTTTAGAAATATTTATAATGCCAATCATCATTTTACCCATTATAAGGAAGGCTGGAAAACGGATCAGGGCATGATTGCCACTGTTTTCGGACTACCGGATGAGGTGTATAAAACTCCATTGGAGGAGATATGGATTTACGATAAAAGCCAAAACAAGTCAAAAATTAGGTTTACCTTTGTGAAAGTAAAGAGTTTCTTTACCGAGCATCATCTGGAGCTCGTACGTTCAAAAAGCTATGAACAAAACTGGTACAGGACGGTAGACTTATGGAGAAAAGGAAGATTTCAAATATAAAGCGGGAGCCCTCCCCAAGAAATGATAAAGACCTTGTGTTTGGCACAAGGGCAATTATAGAAGCCATCGAAGCAGGTAAGGAAATTGACAAATTACTTGTCCAGAAAGGGCTGCAAAACGACCTGATCAAAGAATTGATTACGCTGGCTCAACAGCGCGGCATACCTTACAGCAGAGTTCCCGAAGAAAAATTTCACAAAATCACCCGAAAAAACCATCAGGGCGCTATTTGTTTTATTTCTGCTATTCAATTTGCTTCATTGGACAATGTCATCAATGAGTGTTATGCCAATGCCGGCTCCCCCCTCTTACTGGTACTTGACAGAGTAACGGATGTGCGTAATTTTGGGGCTATTGCCCGAACCGCAGAATGTGCCGGTGTGCATGCCATTGTAATTCCTGGAAAGGGCAGTGCACAACTTGGCAGCGATGCCATTAAAACCTCGGCAGGTGCCTTACACCATATACCGGTTTGCAGAGAGGAAAATTTGAAAAATACCCTGCAGTTTTTACTGGATTCCGGCGTTCGGATCATTGCCTGCACCGAAAAGACGCAAGACTCCATTTATGAGCAGGACTTCACGGGCCCGGTCGCAATTTTGATGGGCAGTGAGGAGGATGGTATTAGTCCGGAATATTTGAAAATGGCTACGCACAGGGCTGCCATTCCACTTCATGGCAATATCGCTTCTCTCAATGTTTCAGTAGCAGCCGGGGTAGTGCTCTATGAAGCGCTAAGACAACAAAAAAAATAGCCCTGAGCAAGCAGCTACAGGACTATCTAATATTTCTTCAAAAGGAGCTCAATTACAGATACTGAGCTCCTTTCTTTGATTTTACGTCACTTACAAACTCCCTGAATTTCTGCTCCAGATCTTTTTTGCAGATCAGCAGTACATTATCGCATTCTGCGACCAGAAAGCCATCAAGTCCCTGTAAGACCATTAATTTATCTTTTGGTGCCTTTACCACACAGTTCTCAACATCGTAGGTGAGCGCATTGGCATCAATGACGTTATTGCCTTCGTCTTTGTCTTTGATTTCATGGAGGCTATTCCATGAACCGAGATCAGACCAGCCAAATTCGCCTAAAACCATATAGACATTATCGGCCTTCTCCATGATACCATAATCTATAGAGATATTTTTTGCCTGAGAATAGGCCTTTTGAATAAAGCCAGCCTCATTTTCAGTGTAATAGGTAGCATTACCTTCTTCAAACACCTCAGCCAAATCGGGCATGTGCTTTTCAAAAGCTGCCTTAATACTCTTGTAATTCCAAATAAAAATACCGGCATTCCACACAAAATCCCCACTTTCAATGAATTTCTTGGCCAGCTCCAGTTCCGGCTTCTCTGTGAAGGTTTTTACCCTATGGGCATATTGCCCGTTTTGTTTATGGTATTGGATATAACCATAGCCTGTTTCGGGACGGTTAGGCTTTATTCCTAATGTTATCAAACGATCTGCTTTGGCTGAGGCTTCCAGACATTTTTTAATCGCATTTTCAAAAATAGCTTCTTTAAAGATGGCGTGATCTGAAGGAGTAATAATGATATTGGCATCCGGATTTTTCTGCCCTATTTTAAAGCAGGCATATGCCGTGCAAGGAGCAGTATTGCGTCTGATGGGTTCCAGGAGAATTTGGTCATCGCTCATGAAAGGCAATTGCTCACGCACCAATCCGGCATAACTTTCATTGGTAACAATGTAGATATTTTCCGGAGGACAAATATTGTGAAAACGCTCGAAAGTCATTTGTAAGAGAGAGCTCCCTGTGCCTAATACGTCCAAAAATTGTTTTGGATGGTCATTCCTGCTATAAGGCCAGAAGCGGCTTCCTATGCCACCAGCCATAATCACAACATAATTATCTTTGTTCATGAGTTGTTTTTAACATTAAAAAAATAATCTCAAAAAATGAGATACCATTATACAATACCTTCTTTCAGGAGATCATGCAAGTGCACAAAACCCGCCACTTGATTATGCTCATCGACTATCAGCACCTGTGCAATATTATTTTGCTGCATGAGGTTGAGCGCTTTAAGGGCAAAACTCCCCTTCAACATGGTTTTAGGATTTTGCGACATTACTTCCGTAGCCCTTAAGCTATTAAAATTTTCGTTCTTTTCCAGCATTCTTCTCAAATCTCCATCAGTAATAACGCCTATCAGGCAGTCATTATCGTCCACAACCGCCGTTGCCCCCAATCGTTTGGAGGAAATTTCAATGATGATTTCGCGGATGCCTGCTGAAGCATTTACTTTAGGGATTTCGTGATTGAGGAGAATGTCATCCACCTTCAGATAAAGCTGCTTCCCTAAGGAACCACCCGGATGATATTGTGCAAAATCGTCGCTGCTAAAGCCGCGGGCTTCCAGCAGGCATATTGCCAACGCATCGCCTAAGGCCATTTGCACAGTAGTGCTGGTTGTTGGCGCCAGATTATTGGGGCAAGCCTCGGAATCTATGTGTGCATTGAGGATAAAATCCACCTGTTTAGCGAGAAAGGAATCCATATTACTGACCATCCCGGCAAGCTGGCAGCCAGTCCTCTTTAACAGCGGCACCAGTACCTTAATCTCCGGAGTATTGCCGCTCTTACTCAGGCAGATGACCATGTCGTCGCGCTGCACCATGCCCAGGTCACCATGAATGGCATCAGCAGCATGCATAAACAGCGCAGGCGTCCCTGTGGAATTCAGGGTAGCTACAATTTTTTGGGCCACAATGGCACTCTTTCCAACGCCAGTAACTACCACTCTCCCTTTCAGTTGAAGGATATTTTCCACACAATGCTCAAAACCGATATCTATGAATTGTGCTATTTTCTGAATTGCTAATGCCTCATTTAGAAGCACCTCGGTGGCTATTTTCTGAATATTTTTTACTAAATTCAAATTATCCGACGTTATTCATTAAATTTGAAAACAAAGATAAGTATTTAGTCAATTATACAATGGTTATAATTAAAAGATGTTAGTAGATCAACTGGCACATACAAAAGAGAAATTAAAGGAGATTTTTGGTTACGGCAAGTTTCGCGGTAGCCAGGAAGCGATTATTTCAAATATATTGAGCGGCCGAAACACCTTCGTCATCATGCCTACGGGCGCGGGCAAATCCCTCTGTTACCAGCTTCCGGCTTTAATGAAGGAAGGTACCGCTATTGTCATATCTCCCCTTATCGCCCTGATGAAGAATCAGGTCGACCAACTGAACGCATTGAACGTTAACGCACAGTTTCTTAACTCAACCCTGAGTAAAACAGAAATTAACCGCGTTAAAAAGGCTACCTTAAAAGGTGATGTGAAGCTGCTTTATGTGGCTCCCGAGTCGCTTACCAAGGAAGATAATATTGAGTTTCTGAAAAACGCCAACATTTCTTTCGTAGCAATAGACGAGGCACACTGTATATCAGAATGGGGTCATGACTTCAGGCCGGAATACAGGCGCATTAAGTCCATTGTCTATCAGCTAGGTCAATTGCCTATTATTGCCTTGACAGCAACAGCTACGCCAAAGGTACAGCAGGACATCCAGAAGAACCTGCAAATGGAAGCGGCTGATTTATTCAAATCTTCCTTTAACAGAGAAAATCTTTTCTACGAAGTTCGAGCTAAGAAAAATACCAGAAAGCAGCTCATTAAATTTATAAAATACCACAAGGGAAAATCCGGCATCATCTATTGTCTCAGCCGAAAAAAGGTAGAAGAGATTGCCGAACTTTTGCAGGTAAATGATGTAAAAGCAGCACCCTATCATGCGGGTCTTGACAGCGCCCAGCGTATGAAAAATCAGGACGATTTTTTGAATGAAGAGGTGGATGTTATTGTAGCCACTATTGCTTTCGGCATGGGCATCGATAAGCCGGATGTTCGTTTTGTCATTCACTATGATACCCCTAAATCGCTCGAAGGATATTATCAGGAAACTGGCAGGGCTGGCAGAGACGGACTCGAGGGACATTGTCTCATGTTTTACAGCTACAAAGACATTGAAAAGCTTGATAAGTTTAACAAAGACAAGCCTGTAACAGAGCGCGATAATTCTAAGTATCTATTAGACGAAATGGCATCTTATGCCGAGTCTTCAGTCTGTCGGCGCATTCAGCTCCTGAATTATTTTGGAGAATATCTGGAAAAACCTTGCGGTTTCTGTGACAATTGTAAAAAACCAAAGGAAATGTTTGATGCAACTGCATCACTGGAATTGGTTTTACAGTCTATACAGCTGACTAAAGAGCGTTTCCTGCCAAGTCATCTCATCAAGGTTATCAAAGGTGAAAAAGACGAATACACTGAAAGCTATCATCATGACCAACTGCCTGTTTTTGGAAAGGGCAGTGAGGAAGATGAAAAGTATTGGAAAACAGTATTCCGCCAGGCAATGCTTTACCATTTCTTGTTGAAAGACACCGACCAGGCAGGCATTTTGCGCATGAGCGATAAAGGTAAGAAATTCCTCGATGCGCCTTACGATGTGAAAATGTCCAAAAACCATGACTACAAAGAAGAGGCAGATACTGACGAAGACTCCATAGAAAAAGAGGTGGGCAATGCCAAAGCACATGATGAAACCTTATTCGAGCTATTAAAAAACATCCGAAAGAAGCTGGCGAAGGAGAAGAATTTACCTCCCTATGTCATTTTCCAGGATCCTTCTTTGGAGGAAATGGCGACTACCTACCCGGTTACGAAAGACGAACTGGCCCAGGTCAATGGTGTGGGCATGGGAAAGGTCGGGAAATTTGGAAAGCCTTTTCTGGATGCCATCAATAAGTACGTAGACGACAATGACATCATGACGGCTGCTGATGTAGTGGTGAAATCGGCAGTAAATAAGTCGAAAATTAAAATTTTCATCATCCAGCAGATTGACAGGAAAATTGATCTAGAGGAAATCGCCGACGCCAAAGGGCTGACCATGGAGGAACTCATGAGCGAAATTGAGCATATCTGCTTCTCAGGAACCAAGCTTAATCTTGATTATTATATCAACCAGGTCATGGATGACGAAAGACAGGAGGATATCCATGATTATTATATGGATGCAGATTCAGATAATATTCAGCTTGCCCTGGAAGAACTTGGTGACGATTTTTCTGAAGAAGAGTTGAGGCTCATGCGTATCAAGTTCCTTTCTGAATACGCCAATTAAGCCGCAACACCTAATTAAACTGAAATTTACATTATGAAAATATTACTGCTTGGCGCAGGGGGCAGAGAACATGCCCTGGCGTGGAAAATAAAAGCCAGCCCGCTTTGCAAACATCTGTTTGTATCTCCGGGAAATCCCGGTACCGCTAAAATTGCGCGAAACCTCAACATTCAGGTCAACGATTTTGAAAAAATTGCCAATTTCATCAAGGATAATGACATACAAATGGTAGTTGTGGGTCCCGAAGACCCTTTAGCTAAAGGCTTACGTGACTACCTGGCGGCAAATGGATTAGCACATATACTGTTTATTGGACCTGGTAAACTTGGGGCGCAATTGGAAAGTTCCAAGACTTTCAGTAAGGATTTTATGCAACGTCATCATATCCCTACCGCTGCTTATAAAAGTTTTGTAGCGGGCCAGGAAACTGATGCTTTCCAGTTTATTGATAGTCTCACCACCCCTATTGTGGTTAAGGCAGACGGTCTCGCTTCTGGTAAGGGGGTCATTATTGCAGAAACCACCGAAGAAGCCAAAACTGCAGTGAGAGAAATGCTGTCCGGTGACAAGTTTGGCAGCGCCGGTACCAAAGTAGTGATTGAAGAATTTCTTAAGGGAATAGAACTCTCCTGTTTTGTATTAACGGATGGCAAAAGCTATAAAATTTTACCCTCTGCGAAAGACTACAAGCGCATAGGAGAAGGTGATTCCGGGCCAAACACTGGTGGCATGGGTGCCGTGTCCCCAGTTCCCTTTGCCAATGCCGCTTTTATGAGCAAAGTGGAGGCACAGGTAATTAAACCCACAATCGATGGACTTGCTGCTGAAAACATTCCTTTTCAGGGGTTTCTATTTATTGGTTTGATGAATGTCGACAATAACCCTTTTGTTATCGAGTACAACGTAAGACTTGGCGACCCTGAAACTGAGGTGATACTGCCGCGAATTACCAGTGACCTGGTGGCCTTATTTGAAGCTTGCGCCAAACAGCAGCTAGCTGACTATACGCTGGAGATCAGCGATGCTTACGCCACAACGGTAGTCATGGTATCTGAAGGCTACCCTGGATCTTATATTAAAGGAAAAATTATTAGTGGGCTGGACAGGAAACATCCAGCTATGGTCTTTCATGCCGGAACTAAGAGCTTCACTGCTTTTCAGACGGTTACCAATGGTGGTAGGGTACTGACAGTTACAGGAATGGGCGATACTTTAGAGGCTGCACTGGCCAATAGCTATGCTGCCGCAGAAAAAATAAGCTGGGACGGTGCCTATTATAGAAAAGATATCGGGCAGGACCTGCTGAAGTTGGAAAAAGCGATTTAGCTTTATAATTATTAAAAAAAATATACCTTTAGGATTAATGCTTTGCTAATTTAGCAATAGGAGAAAGGACTGTATAAAATTATACACAATGTCGGGATGTAAATCATGCGGTTCCGAAAGTGGAGATTCCGTTGCCGGATGCAAGAGCAACGGAAGCTGCCAAACCGGGGGTTGCAACAAAATGAACGTATTTGACTGGCTTTCTAATATGGATTTGCCAGCTATAGATAAATTTGATGTTGTTGAAGTGCGCTTCAAAGGAGGGAGAAAGGAATTTTTCAGGAATGCACACCAACTTGACCTTACCACCGGCGACGCCGTAGTGGTAGATGTGCCCAATGGGCATCATATGGGCTATGTTTCACTTCAAGGTGAATTGGTGAGACTGCAAATGCAGAAAAAGAAGGTTCCTAATGATAACACCCTGCGCAATGTTTATCGCATTGCAACGGAAAAGGACCTCTCGAAATATGATGAGGTAAAGCTCCGTGAAATGCCTACGCTTTTCAGAACGAAGCAAATTATTGACAACCTCAAACTTTCCATGAAGCTTTCTGATGTAGAATATCAGGCTGACAACTCTAAAGCGACGTTTTACTATAGCGCCGATGACCGGGTAGATTTCCGCGAATTGATAAAGTTACTAGCCGGAGAATTCAGGATCAGAGTTGAAATGCGGCAAATAAGCCTAAGGCAGGAAGCAGGCAGGCTCGGCGGCATAGGCTCTTGCGGACGCGAATTGTGCTGCTCTACCTGGTTATCAGACTTCAAGAGTGTTTCTACCACAGCTGCCAGGTATCAAAACCTATCGCTGAACCCTAGCAAACTTTCGGGACAATGCGGCAGATTGAAATGTTGTCTGAACTACGAGCTGGACACTTATCTTGAAGCACTTAGCGATATTCCTTCCATAGAAGTACCCTTGGTTACAAAAAACGGTGCTGCCAAATTACAAAAGACCGATATCTTTCGTAAAATCATGTGGTTTGGATATGACACCGAAAGTACCTGGCATCCGGTGCCTGTAAGCAGGGTCAACGAAGTATTGGCCATGAATAAAAAAGGGGTTCATCCTGTGTCACTAACGGAAAATGAAATCGCAGAGCCGGAGACTAAAGATACGCTCAACAGCGATTTGGAAAGAATGGACAAGAAATTCAACAAGAAGACGGTTAAAAAGAAAAGGAAAAGTAAAAAACGGCCTTTTAAAGGACAGGCAACCAACACTACAAAACCTGATAGTAAAAAAAGTTAACAGTAGATATGGAGGCATAACGCACTATGCCGATAAATCATAATTATATATAAATGAATCATTGGCATCTTTCTTTGTCCTCTCTTCTATGCATCGCGTTTTTTAGTTTAAGCGCCTGTAACGGCAACAGAATATTTGAAGAAAACCATGATTTCCCTGCCCATGGCTGGGAGTCATCTACCGTTCCGGAATTTGATTTCGAGATAAAAGAAACGGATGTAGCTTATAATATTTACTACAATATTCGAAACGGCCACAATTATCCTTTTCAGAATATTTATATCAATTATAGCCTGGAAGATACGTTAGGGAACCTCATCAGCAAAGACCTGCACAATATGAATCTCTTTGATCCCCGTTCAGGGAAATCTCAGGGTAGTGGCATTGGCGATATGCAGGATCATCAGATACTTGCACTGGAAAACATCAAATTTGACTCCGTAGGGCTTTTTCGCATGAAATTGCACCAATATATGAGAAGAGATACATTAAAGGAAGTTTATGCTGTAGGCATCAAAGTGGAGAAAGCTGATGAAAACCCGTAGTAGCTTTCCCTCCTGCTGACATCTAGCTGACCTCTTCTTCTACCACTTGTTCATTATACAGCATCTTTTCTACTGATAAGAGTACATCTTTCCTATTTAGCCAGTAATTTCTGGAATAAGCCATCACGAATGGCCATTTTTTAGCTTTCAGCTGTAATAACCGATAACCATGAGCAGCTTTAACGCTAATGGCATCGTGGTATAAGTCATCATCCGTTAACATAACACCCCGGCAAAGCGATGCTTTTTCCAAAGTTATGTCCGCAAATGGGAGGTTACGGCTGCTATTGATTTGCTGTTCATCTAACAGCGCCTGCCAGCGGTCTTTCACGTACCACTCAGCAGATTTTAGCCGCTTGTCATCTTGCGGCAGTGCCTCTTTTCCATCATTTACATTTTTGGCATATTGAAGATAAGCTTTAAAATGCGAAGGGCCTTTGTGCTTAGCTTTACTGACATCAAGATCTTCCGGCCACAAACTGGAGATAATATATATTTTTTCTCTGGCCCGTGTTACCGCGACATTCAGGCGGTTTTCTCCATGTTCTTTATTAAGACTGCCAAAATTCATCCTTAACTTGCCTTTTACATCCCGTCCATAACCCGTGGAAAATATGATGATTTCCCTTTCATCTCCCTGAACATTTTCGATATTTTTCACAAAAATGCTTTCCGGCACTTCTTTCAAGGTATTTTCCAGCTCATCCCAAATGCATTGTTGCTGGGCATAATTGAAGGTAATAATCCCAATATTATCTTTTCCTTGGTCAAGCAACTTTTTTACCTGTACTGCTACGGCATTCGCCTCAATATAATTCGCATTGTTCTCCCAGATTCCCTCCACCTTCAGGTAAATTATTGGCGGCTCACTGGCATTACTGTCATCAAAGTGAGGCAGCAGTTGCAGTTTATTATGATAGTAATGCAGATTGGAAAAAGCGATCAAACTGCTATGGTTACTACGATAGTGTCCCTGTAATAGCAAGTTTGGCAAATAACGCGCTGCTAACTCGAGTAAAGACTCTGCACTTAAATCGCCTTCGTCATCATTTTCTTCTTCTCTGAACCTGGTCGTATAAATGTCTTCTGGTCGTAATTGTTGCTCATCTCCTGCAATCATGACCTGCCTGCCGCGGTACATGGCAGGAATCCCTTTTTCAGCATAGCACTGAGAGGCCTCATCAAAAATGACCAGATCGAACACTGCTTCCATTGGAAAAAGAGCGGCAACCGATTCGGGAGAAGCCAGCCAACAAGGCAGTAGATCAAATATTTCGTCACCAAACTTATTTAACACTTTACGTACCGGCCAAACCTGTCGCTTCTTTGTTACCTGATGATAAACATCGCGGTAGGTAATCATATTATGAAGACGATTGAAACTGGCATTTTTGTATGTTTTTTCCCTCACTTTCATCAAAGCGATGTGCTTGCTCACTTTCGTCTTATCCTTTATAAGCGATTGCAGCTCTTTTTCCTTCTCCTGCAAACCGCCATCAGATACCTGCCTTAACATCGGATACTTGGTTTCAATGTGATCGATCCACGAAAAGCAAAGGCTGTTCATCAGTAAAGCCTCGCATTGCTTGGGTGTATTTGGCCTGAGTTCGTCAAAGAGCTTGTCCAGTAGCGCCCGTTCATGCACTTGCAGATTCTCCTGCAACTCGTCATAAGTCCTTAATGCTTCAAAATCTTTGGTAAGCACTTTCCGGTACTGAGGCATTAGCTCGGGTTTAGACGCTATATTGATGATTTGACTGACAGGCATCCATTGCTTCCATTCATCGAAGCTTTCTTCTACTTCGTTCAAAGTATCAATTAGTGTGTCCAGCGCCTTTTGCATACTGCTACTATCCTGAATGCAGGTAAAGAAATAATCTTTCAACTGTCTGACATCATTGAAGAACAACTTAGCCAACAAAGCCTTTTTTTGAAAATAGAACCAGCTTTGAATGTCTACCTGAATAAGGTTATCCGGCATGCCTTTAATCCAGGGCAATTGTTTTAGAAGGTGCAGGTTATGCTCCAGGTTGAGCCGGGCATCCGCTTTCTTCGATAGGCTGTAAACCCCTTTTGCGTTCAGGGGTAGTTCATTTGCCCTGAGCACTTTATTGAGCCATGCCCTGCGCTTAGAGAAAAATCTCCAGCTCAGGTATCTCCTTACATGTTGTCTTGCTTCAATAGCATGCTCGATAGTTTCCTGGAGCCTGCCGAGCTCATCAAACCCTACAGACAGTTCCGGTCCTTTACCTTTAAAACTCACATTGACCACTTTCTCCATCTTATTCAGCCAAAGCATATCGGTATCCTTGTCTGCATAGGCGATCAGATGCTTAAAATTGTCGTAAACATTTTCCTGGCTTAAAAGGCTTCTGAGTTCCTCAATCTGTGCTTTTTTCTCCCTGAAAAGCAAGAGTGTGTCCATCTTAACGGGTGCACTTGCAAAGGATTTGAGACGATCTATCCAGCCCTTTTCCTTTTCGAAAATACTGTCCATACATTGCAGCACAGCTTCTCGATCCTGCAGTCCGTATTTGGCAAAGCTTTTTCTGTCTGCCCAAATGTATCCA
>JBGSXH010000696.1:0-2713 GCA_041751515.1 Cyclobacteriaceae bacterium
GTCATCGTTCCCGATTTGAATTCGTACCGGTAACGATACCGGGCTCTGGGCGCTGCCGCAGAGCCTTTTATCTCTTCTCGATAGGGTGCTTATCGATACACCCCCTCTAATATCTCGGTTTCCCGCCTTACGTTGATACCCATAATTGCTGCATAAGAGCTAAGTATAAGCATAAGCCCATGCTATCTTGATGGCCTTCACTATGATACGCACCCGGTGGGAACAAGCCACGATTATAAAAGTCAACCTCAAGGTTTAAGACAGATTCCTTGTGTTCAAGTTTTGCTCTGAATTGTGCCTCATCATCATGATTAATAAAGCAGTAGTAATCGGCAAGTTTTGATTCAACTTGGTTATATAAACTTCCGAGAGTCTCCTCAACGGCATTACTATATTCTTTAAGAGCTATCTTTGCCGCTAGGCTAGCCTGTTTCTTGTGCTTAACCTCACGCTGTGCAAGTCGATATTTTTTAAGCCGCTCTTGCGCAATTATTAGAAAATCTCGCGCTGAAACCTCAGCACTGTTATCAGGTTTGGAAAAAGCTGCATCGTAAGTAACAGATATTGCATCAATTACTGCTGAAGGAATTTTACTCCAAAAGTTTCGAATCGCAGTCTCTGCTCCTAACATACCCTCAATAGTCATGAGCTTTGAATCAAGGGTTCTAAGTTCTAGCACCCATTTGCCAAGACTCGAAGACTCCTGCTCTTTGCCCACAATCTGTGCAATCTTTACTGCTCCTTTCAAGAGATCAGTTAGACGGTGAAGATATTCACGTAGGCTGTTGGCAGCTTTCATTAAATCTTCACGTATGGTTTGAGCGATTTTCGCCTTTCCAATCTTCACTTGCAGATGTGAGACTAATAATTTAAATTCCCATTTCGTATCACAAAAGGGACAAACTTCCTCATCCTCACTCAAAATATCGAGGCCTTGCTTATAAAAATCCTCTCGTTTTAATTGCTGAATAAGTGTGGGATCTTTCTTTAAAGTATCGAATTGCACAATACAGCTATTTATATTGCTTTTCCCTTCAGAGGATTCAAGATGTCCTTTAAGAGTAGCAAGATCACTTAAGGCAGTTGCTCGTGAGAAAGGCAGAGTATCACTATCTTTCAGAGCGAGTCCAGCATTAATCTGAGTATCTGTTACCAGATCAGCTAACTCCACAAGACCAAGTAATTTACGCTTTGCATTAATCGCGTCAAGAATCGCGTTACTAGTCAACTGCGGCACGTTTAGATGTCTTTGGAGGTCATCTTTTACTGAATCTAGATTCAAACCCGCACTCTTTTCCTCTCCAGATAGCTTGTTGGCAGATGTCTTAAACGTTGCACGGAGGTGACCAAGATCATCAAGCTTGAGAAGAGCCTGTACATCCTTCGAACGAGTAGATCCTTCGCTCAGAACATATTTTATGATTTCACGTCTAGATAAAGTAAGTTCTGAGTGTTGAGAAACTTGATCAAGTGCAGCCCGAATATCAGGATCATCAGGTACAATTACAAGTTCCTTTGGTTTTTTCAATCTTCGTTCAATTGTAGCTATCTTATTAAGTTTCGGAAAGCTCAATGTTAAACGTACCATTGAAGCATTCGGATTATCACGAACATCAACATGTGGCCCATGAACCTTGAGAGAAAGAGAAGCAGTACCTTTCCCTGCTAGCCTTGAAATATTTCCAGTAAGACCAAAATCAATGGCATCTACAACACCACTTTTGCCTGAGCCGTTTGGACCATAAATAACAAAATTCTGTTCTTTAGGGTACAAGGTAAGCTGTTTAATTCCTCGAAATTCTTCAATGTAAATTTCAATAAGTTTAATCACTCTATGACATCCTCTTTGCAAAAAATAGATATGAGGTCAGCTGGCTTTATCTTGTCATCAGTTGCCAGGATTTTCAAAAGCTTTTCAGCCATCTCATTGTCGAACTCATCTTCAAGCATGAGTTTGTTTATGAACTCATGCAGTACTTTTTTATGAATTTTAGATTTTGCCATTCTAAATAATATAACTCAGCTGTTTAAAGAGCACATAGAGTCTATGAAGCATCCTGAACTTCACACAAAGTCAGTAATAAAAATGAGTCTCTGAAACTTTCTGAATAAAGTTGCCAGTTCTATAGTTCCCACTTTTGACCTAATTCACTCTAAGATTCGTCATGAAAAATCAATAGTCCGGACACTTTTCTGTGCAAGCTCTGAAACCCTTGATTTCTCGTTGACCAGTCACTGTGGAAGAGGCCTTAAACCCACATTCTACCGTTGACCATCAAAAACTGTTCGGAGTGTTGAAAACAAAAAATGGCAAATACCACAAAAACCACTAAATAGAATTTAATGATAATTAAACAAAATCGAAAGTTCTAGGAAGCTTTCAGAAAGGCATCATCAAGTGAATTTGAGTTGCTATTTATAATGAAGAAGCAATCAATATTCCCTTAAATCTTAAGCTGGAATGCCTCTAAGATTTTCGTTTCCTTTCAATTTCCAAAAACTCGTCATCAAAATAGTGGGTTTGCAAAGTCTTCTTGATTGTATTTGTAAAGTCTTCTTGATTGTAATAGGCCAACGATCCTTAATCAAAATATTACGTAAAACTTTCAGCAAAGCTTTATCCCCCAGCTAAAGCTTTCACTACGGTTGACGGGGAGCGGTTGTACCAGTATTCTCTATCATTAAGCCGTTCAACAGAACGGTGGCCACACAG
>JBGSXH010000697.1:0-2294 GCA_041751515.1 Cyclobacteriaceae bacterium
GCGTGGTTCTACATAGCGCTTTGTTAAACGAGAAACTTCATTTTTCTTCTTGAAAATAGGAATGCAGATGTTGTGGTAAAAAATACAATTTTAAGGGATTCGGCGGTAGCCGTCTGTTTTCAGCCTTAAAAAATACTAAGACCTATTTCTCATAATGTCGATAAATCAGATAACCTACTTATTTATAGCTTGCATGAACACCATAGTTACTTTAGCGAAAGAATGCTTCTCATATTTTTATACGTTTTTCTGAAATACATTACTAGCTAAATTTATTACAATAAAAATTGTATAGCTTTAATTATCGTTAAAAACATGCTTTGATCATGAGAGAAGGAAAGATCTGGATAATTGGTAAAAAATATCAATTAGTGAATATCTTATTCCTGCTACTAGTAATGGCAGGATTTGCAATTTATGCTAGTGTAGGAACTGCTTTCTTTCAGCCTGAATTTGGCCTGGCGATCCATCTTGCGCTTACGCTGCTCATTTACCTCTTTATTCGGAAGAGCTATCTCAAACCATTGAAGGAAATAAAAAAACTAACAAATACCAAGTTCAGCGGGAGTGGAGGTGACGAGGTAAGCGCTCTTATAGAAAATCAACAGGAAATGCAGGAAAATATGAAGGCTGCGACAGCGTTTGTCCGTGAAATAGAAAAAGGTAATCTTAACGGCACTTTTACTGCAGCTGCAAATGATGCATTAGGTAATTCTTTATTGGGCATGCGTGAATATCTGAAAGAAATTTCAATGCAGGAAAAGGAGAGGATATGGATATCCGAAGGCCTGGCGAAATTCAGTGAGCTGTTAAGAAGCAATGATGCAGATGTTCGGCAACTTAGCCTAACCGTCCTGACTCATCTGATCAAGTATATTAAAGCAAACCAAGGTGCTTTGTTTGTTGTTCAGGAAAACGATTCCTCAAAAGCATATATGGAGATGGTGGCCTGTTATGCTTATAATAGGAAGAAATTCCTTGAGAAAAAGATATATAAGGGAGAGGGGCTGGTAGGACAGGCCTGGATTGAAAATGAAAATATATATCTGACAGAGGTGCCCCAGGACTATGTCGCGATTACCTCAGGCTTGGGAAATGCTAATCCTTCCTGTGTGCTCATCGTTCCTTTGAAAGTAAATAATCAGGTCTATGGGGTGATTGAATTGGCCTCTTTTTCTGCTATATCAACATACCAGATGGAATTTATTGAGAAACTAGCAGAAAGTCTCGCATCTACCATTTCAATGGTAAAAGTAAATGAGCGAACACGTAGACTTCTGGAGGAGTCACAGGAAATGACTGAGCAAATGCGTGCACAGGAAGAGGAAATGCGGCAAAACCTCGAGGAGCTTACTGCCACCCAGGAAGAGCTGCAGAGAAAGGAAGGGGAGCTGGACAGGAAGCTGAAAGAAGCACTTAATGAAATTGAAGTTAGCCGTATAGATCAGCAGTTGAATGAAATTGCCCTGCGGATAGCCCACAGCATCGATAGCAGTAAAAGAGATCTTAAGTTCCTGGCTAATGTGCCTCCAGTCCAGGGCCTGGTAAGAGCTATGGCCAACAAGCAATTTGACAGCCAGTCAAATTCTAGTTATAAAGACTGGATAGAACGAATGGACACCATATTTCAAAATTTTCTGATCAATAAAGAACTCTTCCAATCCATTACTTTTACTGACGAAAAAGGATGTATTATATATCAGCTTTCATACGAAGGCAGCGAGTTAATAAAAACCGTAGAAGGCAATGGTGTATTTAAGGACGAGGAGACTTTTAAGCAGACCTTGAAGCTGCAGAAAACCGAAGTATATGTAGGCCAGGTAACATCAATATCAGGAAATGATCTCATCATGGAATTTGGTATCCCGATTTTTAATGAGGAAAGAGTGCTGAAAGGGGCTGTATTGGTCAATCTGTATGCTGCATCAATTGTGGAAGGCTTAAGCACCAAGGAAGTCGAGGATAACAGATTCAGCCTCTTTACATCGGATGGCGTATGTGTTTATGGAAATGCCCATAATGCGAATTCGGGACTAAAGAAGCACGTAATTACCAATCAAAAGCAAAATATCGGTTTAACTATAATACATCAGTAACTTTTCCTGTCTCTTTTAGCTTTTTTACAGCAGATATGCGTGAGTAGAGGGAAACCATAAATGGCACTACATAATTTAATGACCAGTGAAGAAGGTCTGTGGGACTAAATGAGACCGAAATGATGGCTTCTATGTGATTAATAAAAATCAGTGCACTGCCAACTACAATAGAGGTATAGATTGAATTTTTAATTTGTT
>JBGSXH010000698.1:0-3705 GCA_041751515.1 Cyclobacteriaceae bacterium
ACCTGGAAGAAGTGCGTTGTCATATTGCTATCAAAAAAGGCTTTGAGAACATTGCTTTTCTGAATCGCCGTGGCGCCCAGCTAAGCCGGGTCATGATATTTACCATCATTAAGCAGCTTGCCCGCCTGGCCGGGGTGCAAAAAAATATTTCTCCACATACCTTTAGGCATTCTTTCGCTACGCATTTGGTGGAGGGTGGGGCAGACCTGCGGGCAGTTCAGGAAATGCTGGGACACGAGTCGATCACTACCACAGAAATTTATACGCACATGGACCGCAGCTATTTAAAAGAGGTAATCAAAAGCTTTCATCCAAGAGCTTAAGCAAAGATTTCAATTTGTTTTTCAGCAATATTTGTAACTTAGCGCGCATTATCAGCCGAAAATAACGCTACTGTGTATAAATCGATTATCCGTCCATTGTTCTTTAAGTTCTCTGCTGAACAAGCACACCACATTGCATTCACACTTTTCAAAAGCATATTGAAGCTGCCTGTGGCAAAAAAAATCAGCACCAGCATTTTTCAATATAATAATGCTAACCTGGCGCAAGACCTTTTTGGTTTGCACTTTCCTAATCCTATTGGTCTTGCTGCAGGTTTTGACAAAGATGCTAAACTAGTGGATGAGCTGGAAACGCTGGGCTTTGGTTTCATCGAAATCGGCACGGTAACGCCCGAGCCCCAGGCTGGCAACCCGCAACCCCGGCTTTTCAGATTGGCGGAAGATCGGGCGCTCATTAACAGAATGGGCTTTAACAATGAGGGAATGCTGGCAGCAGCAGATCGCCTAAAAGCACGAAAAGGGAAAGTAATTATTGGCGGGAATATCGGCAAAAATAAGCTTACCCCCAATGAAGAGGCGATCAGTGATTACGAGAAGGCCTTTGATGCTTTGTACGATTACGTCGATTACTTCGTCATCAATGTAAGCTCCCCGAATACACCTAATTTAAGAGCTTTGCAGGAAAAAGAACCGCTCAAAGCATTGCTGATGGCAGTACAGGTGAGAAACAAGAAAAAGCCAACCCTCAAACCTGTTTTGTTAAAGATCGCACCGGATCTGACCGAAAGTATGCTGGATGATATTCTGGAAATTGTTAGCGAGGCCCAGCTTAGTGGCATTATTGCCACCAATACCACTATTAGTAGAGAAAACCTTATTACGGACCAAAATGCCCTTGAGCATATGGGTGCCGGCGGATTGAGCGGTAAACCCCTTCAGAACAGGTCCACTGAAGTGGTGCGTTATTTGTATAAAAAAAGCGCGGGTACTGTTCCGATCATCGCTGCTGGAGGCATTATGAATGGCAAAGATGCCATGGGAAAATTGCAGGCAGGCGCTAGTTTGGTGCAGGTGTATACAGGTTTTGTATATGAAGGTCCGGGTATGATAAAGCGAATGAGCAAATATCTGGCAGCAAATTATTATCAGCACAAGAAATAGCAGACGTAAGAAAAATGTTACAATTGCCACTTTTGCATACAAATAGGCTTTCCCATTGTCATGTGGGTTAGTTAGCTTTGTGTTTTTAGAAATGAACTATGGCCAGGAATACCTATAAATCTCCCAATACCAAGAAGACCAAAAAAGAAAGCACTGCAAAGAAGCTCAACTTTTCTTTTTTGAAAGACAGAAAGTTGCATCTTGCTTTTGGTTTTTTTCTGCTTTTAGGCTCCCTTTATCTTTTAACTGCTTTGATCAGCTACTTATTTAATGGTAGAGCAGACCAAAGCGTCATCGATGCGGTGTTTGAAACCGGCCTGACGGCTTCAGGGAAAGATACCGATAACTGGCTGGGCTTGTTTGGCGCCATCGTTTCTCATTATTTCATTTTCAAATGGTTTGGCATCGCAGCGTTTTTGATACCTCCGGTATTATTTGCGCTAGGCTATAAAATCGTTTTCCGAAAAATAATTCTTCCTCCATACAGTGTATTCAAATTTGCCTTTTTCTTCATATTCTGGCTGAGTCTGCTCATGGGTTATTTGCTCATCAATGCAGAAGAGGTAACCAATTGGGGGTTTTTAAGTGGTGGCATAGGCCATGAACTGGCACTCATGTTCAATAGTCTGGTAGGTTGGGGAACGCTTTTGTTTCTGGCTTTTGCGCTCTTTGTATTCATCATTTACTTTTTCGATGTCACGACCTTGCTTGGATTTAATAGCAAGGTGAAAGATAAATTTGATGATATCGATGAAAATATGAACGGGCAGCGTGAGGACGAAACCTCTACTGCGCTTGTCAAGCGAAAAGAGAAGCTTCCGGCGGTGATAGAGGAGGAAGAAAACCTGCTTACTACCAAAGAAGAAAAGTCCGATAAAAATGAATTTCTGGTTCCTGAACCTGAAGAAGAGTGGACCATTAAAAACAAACCCAACACAAAACCTAAAGCAGACGAAAACGACCTGGTTTTAGATATTGAAGACAAAACGGATGCACCTGAGCCTTTTGAAGAAGAAAGCCTTTCTTTGAAGATAAATGAAGAAACAGTTGAAACGCCTACTTCATTCAGTGATCAGGTCGAAAATTATGATCCCACTTTAGACCTTGGGAGCTACCGGTATCCGACAATCGATCTTTTGAGCGAATATACGCCGGGCAAAGTACAGGTGACCAAAGAAGAGCTGGAGCAGAATAAGGACAAGATTGTCGAAACGCTGATCAACTTTAAAATAGGCATCTCAAGCATAAAGGCTACCATTGGGCCGACGGTAACACTGTATGAAATAGTGCCGGAAGCAGGTGTGAAGATTTCCAAAATCAAGAACCTTGAAGATGATATCGCCTTGAGCCTTGCTGCTTTGGGCATCAGGATCATAGCACCAATTCCGGGAAAAGGAACAATAGGTATTGAAGTGCCTAATAAGAACCGTGAAATGGTGGCAATGCGGTCAGTGATTACCAACGATAAATTCATGAAGAGTGAAATGGAGCTGCCAGTAGTGCTTGGAAAAACCATTTCCAACGAAGCATTTGTGATAGATCTGGCCAAAATGCCCCACCTGCTAATGGCAGGAGCAACAGGGCAAGGTAAGTCAGTTGGCCTAAACGTATTATTGACTTCGCTGATTTATAAGAAGCATCCAAGTCAGCTTAAGTTTGTATTGGTTGACCCTAAAAAGGTTGAATTGACCCTGTTCAATAAGATTGAAAGACATTTTCTGGCCAAATTGCCGAATACAGATGAAGCCATTATAACTGATACCAAAAAAGTAATTCATACACTCAATTCCTTGTGTATGGAGATGGACAATCGCTACGATCTGTTAAAAGATGCGGGTTGCCGAAACCTGAAAGAGTACAATACTAAGTTCGTCAAGAGAAAACTCAATCCTGAAAATGGTCATCGATTTTTGCCATATATCGTACTGGTAATCGATGAGCTGGCAGATTTGATGATGACGGCAGGCAAAGAAGTGGAAACGCCTATTGCCAGGCTTGCACAGCTCGCCCGTGCTATTGGCGTGCATCTGGTGGTGGCTACACAACGACCATCTGTTAACGTAATTACAGGTATTATTAAAGCCAACTTCCCGGCGCGATTGTCTTTCAGGGTTACCTCTAAAATTGACTCCAGGACCATTCTGGATGCCGGTGGGGCAGAGCAACTCGTGGGCCAGGGCGATATGCTGCTCTCCATGGGTTCTGACATGATCAGACTGCAATGTGCTTTCGTCGATACGCATGAAGTGGAGGATATATG
>JBGSXH010000699.1:0-8844 GCA_041751515.1 Cyclobacteriaceae bacterium
AAAGAAATGATGGCAATCCGAATACGCATGCATTTGTAGCTTCTCCTGAAATTGTAACGGCATTCGCTATCGCGGGTGACCTTACCTTTAATCCTATGACTGACTCATTGAAAAACGAGGCAGGTGAAATGGTGAAGTTAGACGAGCCGTCTGGGGTGGAGCTTCCTGTGAATGGTTTCGCAGTAGAAGATGCCGGTTATCAGGCTCCTGCCGCTGATGGTTCAGGAGTTAGTGTGCTTGTTGATCCAAAATCTGACAGACTTCAGTTGCTGGATCCATTTGATACCTGGAGTGGCCAGGATTTAAAAGGACTGCGCTTATTGATTAAAGCAAAAGGCAAATGTACTACCGACCATATTTCCATGGCTGGTCCCTGGTTGAAATACAGAGGCCACCTGGACAATATTTCTAACAATATGTTGATTGGTGCCATCAATAGCTTCAATGATGCTACAAACTCTGTCAAGAACCAGCTAACAGGCGAATATGCTGAGGTACCCGCGACCGCGCGCGACTACAAAGCCCGTGGCTTAGGGTCAGTTGTTGTCGGTGATGACAATTATGGAGAAGGTTCCTCCAGAGAGCACGCTGCAATGGAGCCAAGACACTTAGGCGTGAGGGTGGTTCTTGTGAAATCTTTTGCAAGAATTCATGAAACTAACCTGAAAAAGCAAGGGATGCTCGGGCTTACTTTTGCCAATCCGGATGATTATGAAAAAGTGCAGGAAGATGATACCATCGATATCATCGGTTTGGAGAACTTCACTACGAATGTTCCGCTTACAGTGGTACTCAATCATGCTGATGGCAGTACCGATGAATTTAAAGTTAATCACACTTATAATGAAGGTCAAATAGATTGGTTTAGAGCAGGTTCTGCCTTGAATAAAATCAAGCTTTCGAATAAGGCACAAGAAGCCTGAAAAAGTTAATATTTAGAATGAAAGGCCGCTTCAGTTGAAGCGGCCTTTTTTATTAGAGGTTCTCTGCTGTACATAGTACTCATAGTGCTTTTGATTTTTCACCAGCACGGCTGGTGTCCATTCTACATGAACAGATTTATGATATACCCTTGAAGGACAATTATTTACACTACAGTACTTACAGCAATTTCCCGGCTGACACGGATCTGAATGGGTAAATATTTCCAGGTTATGGTCTACCTTTTCGTCCAGAGCCCTTTCCAAATCTGCGACTTCGTCATGTACCTGTTTGAGATTAAAATAATAAGGTAAAGTAATGTGACAATCGACATGAAGGTCTGCGCCATATTTTTGGATACGCATGTTATGAATGTCAATCCAGTTCTCTTTTCGAGCGTCGTTGATGATTTGCACCACTTTTACGATAGTTTTAGGATCAGATTCATCCATTAGCCCGGCTATGGATTTTCTCAAAAGCTTATAACCGTTGTAGAGAATAAAACCTGCGAAAGCTATTGATAAAGCAGGGTCCATCCATTGCCATCCGGTCAGAAAAACCACCCCTACGCCAATAATAAGAAACACACTGCTAATAGCATCGACGATGAGATGTTGGCCATCGGCAGTCAATGTCAGCGAATCCATTCGTCTACCCTCTTTAAACAACAAGTAGCCAAGACCTCCATTGAACAAAACTGTCACGCTCAGCAGGAGCATACCACTTGGCAAAGCACTTAATGCCGGAGGGTGCAACAAGCCTAAAATTGCCTGGTAAATAATAAAAAAACCAGCGACAACGATTAAGCCCCCTTCAAATCCCGCAGAAAAAAATTCAATTTTCCCATGGCCATAAGGATGATTAATATCCTTAGGTAAGGAAGAAAGATAAATGCTATAAAAGGCAAAACCAGAAGCAAACACATTGATGACCGATTCCAGTGCATCGGTTAATATGGCATTAGAGGTCGTAAGGTAATAGGCATAGAATTTAATTCCCAACAAGACAATGCTGAGGGCAAAAGCAAGGGTAATTAATCTTTTCTTTCTTTGAATAAATAGCGTGCTCATAGCTTAGCCGGCTTGAAATACTACGGCTGAAGCTACAACAAATAGAACAAAATTCTGCATACTTAGTCCGACAAAAGCTGTTGAAATGTATCCAGCATTGCTGCAACATCCCTACCGTCCATGAGGGCGTGATGCACATGCACCGAAATCGGCATCAATTTAATGCCGTTTTGTTCAAACAGTTTACCAGTAGAAATTTTGGGCACACTATCCTCTGAAGAAAATTTCCTGGCATGAGAAACTGAGGTAAACTGCAACCACGGTAGTGGAGAAAAATGAATCAAATGCGTATAGGAGGCCGCTGGAAAAAGTCCATCGCCATTTTTTACACCTTCAATCTCATTCAGCGCATTTGTTTTAAAATCGTCGAATTCCGCAGCATATTGTAAATAAGCAAACCCAAATGTATTGTTTTCCCGATTGATAGTAGTAGAAGCATCGATACGGTCGTGTATCGCGACCTTTCCTTGTTCAATCCGATAGCGAAAGGCAGCAGTATCATTGACAGCCGTTAATAATTTGTGCAAATAGAGCAGGAAAAATGAATTCTCACTGCTTTTAGCAAAATTGTAAGTATCAGTGCAATCGACATTGACACAGACACCGAAGAATGGCTCCTCAAATGTCTTAAAGAAGTTGAAATGCTCTTTTCTATTCCAGGTATCGATATTAAGCCATTCCATTGAAATACTATTGTGCTACAGTTTGCATTAAAATTCCACATAAAAGTGCGCCATAAGTACCTAAGGCATAGCCCAGGACTGCCAGTAGCACCCCTACAGGTGCCAGCGCAGGATTAAAAGCTGATGCCACAATAGGCGCAGATGCCGCTCCGCCAACGTTGGCCTGAGAGCCCACCGCCACGAAGAAAAAAGGCGCCTTGATCAGTTTGGCCACTAGGAAGAGAAAACCGACATGGAATAGCATCCATACGATGCCCACCAAAAATAAACCTGGATTATCGAATATGGCCACAACATCCATTTGCATCCCAATAGTCGCTACCAGAATATACAGCAATGCACTCCCAATCCTTGATGCTCCCGCTCCTTCAAGCTTTTTAGCTCTGGTAAATGAAAATATCAATCCAAATGTGGTGGCAATCACCACCAGCCAAAAAAACGAAGAAGACAACGAAGTAAGGTTCAATCGCTTCAATGTTTCATAATTGGCTTCCATGATGGGTGTAATCAAATCGCTGCCAAAATGTGCAGCTGCAGTCGCACCAAAACCTATTCCGAGGATAAGCATCGTATCATTAAGGCTCGGAATTTTTGCTATGCTGGCCCGGTAAGCTTCAATCTTGTTTTTGAGTGCTTCAATAGAAGAAGCGTCAGCTTTGAAAAATTTGTCAATTTTGTCAGACCTGCCAACACCATACAGCAGGACTGCCATCCAGATATTGGCAACAATCACATCCACAGCAATCATTGTAGAGAATAGCTGCGTGCTGGCGCCAAAAACTTCAAGCATAGCAGCCTGGTTGGCACCGCCGCCAATCCAGCTACCAGCAATGGTAGTGAGCCCTCGCCAAACAGCGTCCGGCCCTACCCCACCAACGACATCAGGAGCAAAAGCAGAAATAATAAGAATAGCCATCGGGCCACCAATAATAATACCCATGGTGCCTGCCAGAAACATCAAAATTGCCTTTGGACCCAGCCTCACTATGCCTTTAAGGTCAATGCTTAATGTTAATAAGACAAGGGAAGTAGGCAATAAATACCGGGAAGCTACATAGTATAGCTGTGAAGCTTCGCCTGAGAATATATTCAGTGAATTAAAGACTGAAGGAATAAAATAGCAAAGCAATAAGGCCGGAACATAGTTGTAGAACTTCTTAAAAACAGGCCGTTCACTGGATGAGGTCTTAAATATTACTGCTAAGATAATCAGCAATATTCCAAGTATAACGGCATCGTTTGCAATAAGTGGGACTACACTATCTTCTGCTTCCATATTTAGTGGCTGTTTAAACGCCCTAAACTAAAGCTAATTTGTAAAAGATAAAAGTAATAGAATCAGGAGTTATTTCCTGCGGTTTTTCAGCTCAGATAACAGCATACTAAATTCGCCTAAAATCATAGCCGTGGCACCCCAAACCACCTGATCTTCCACAGGGTAAAACGGTGTATTTTTAATACTACCAAACGCTGTATGCACTACTGTTTTGCCGGCATAGTTTGAATTAAAAAACGGCGTTAATCTGGCTTTAATAATAGCAGCTACTTCGTACGGATCTTTCTTAAATTCCGGTTGATGCTCCATAATGCCTACCACGGGCTTAACCAGAAAGTTTGAAGGTGGAATATACAATTCCGACAACTCACCGATTACCTGCACTTCCTGCCTGTTCAAGCCAATTTCTTCTTCTGCCTCTCGGAGTGCCGTCTCAATTAGATTTTTATCACTATCATCGCGGGCACCTCCGGGAAGGGCTACTTGTCCCGAATGCACACCATTGTACTCCGGCCTGCGAATGAGCGGAAAATAGATATCGTCTTTTCCCGGGTACAACAAGATCAATACTGCACCTTTTCTGGCCGACTCCCATTTTGCTTTGTCAAACCGCGGGGCTGAGGGTTGCGGTGACATTGTCAGTTGCCCTCTCTCGCCGGGAAGCTCCATTTCAAGCATTTCCTTTAGAGAGACCGTTAATGCTCTAAATTTACTTATCGAAAAATTACTGCTCACAATGAATTCAGATTTCAGTCCAATTTACTTATTAGATAGCGTACGTTAGTGAGATTTTGTTCAAACACAGGAAAAAATTCATAGAAGATCAAATCCGGCATCAATGTACAAAAAGCGCATAAATGATAACATAACTGACAATTGGCCATGTAATTTTCAATTGAACTTTACCTTAATAAAAATAATCTTTGGCTATTGTATAATTTAAAAAAAGCCAATATTTGTAAAGTGCAAGTTAACAGCAACTTACCGCCTCCACTTATCGCCAGTTATTAATTGTTTCAAACATGAAGAAATCGCTAATCCTTCTTTGCAGTCTTTTCATTATCATCTGCCACGCTCAGTCCCAACAACTGCCTACTTATGGGCAGTACTACATCAATCCTTATGTGTATAACCCCTCCTACGCAGGCAGTTTAGGATATCCTGTAATGTTTTTGACGCATAGACAACAATGGAGAGGCATAGATGGTGCACCAGTCACCTCAAATCTGAACTATCATACGCCGGTGGGCAGAAGTGTTGGTCTTGGTTTGAATATTACCACAGATAAATTTGGCGCCTATAACACTTCTTCTGCATTATTCAGTGCTAGCTATGCTGTAATGTTAGGAGAAGAGCATTTTCTCCGTTTCGGCTTATCGGCTGGCTTTGGAATGAACAAATTGGACTTCGATAGAATAGAAAACCCCAATGACCCGGCAGTGGCCAATGCTTTAACCAATAATATCTTTTTGGATGGGCAGTTTGGAATGAGTTATCACAATAAAGGATTTAACTTCGGCCTGGCAATGCCCAGGCTATTTGAAGCAGACGTTCACAGTTCAGAATATTTCAACCCAATAGCATTAGGAGAAAGACAGCGTTTCTATGTCCATGGAGGTTATCGCATGAAAGTGAATCCACAAATAGACATTGAACCTACATTACTATATCGAATAGAAACTGCATTTGATAATCAGGTGGAAGCAGGTGGTATTGTCCACTTTAACAAAGTTGGCTGGCTGGGCAGCTCTTACCGACATCAGCAAGGACTAAACTATTTCGCTGGCTTCATACTAGGTGATTTCATGCAGGTCGGTTACGGCTATGAAATGGCGACAGCACAAGCTGCTGCTTACGTAGATGGCACTCATGAAATTATGCTAAGCCTCAGAATAGGCGAAAAACGTAAGCCTCAGAAAAAGGCTGCTCCAAAGCCAAAGCCTGCCCCGGTAGTAGAAAAAGAGGCAGCACCTGTCGTGCTGGCTGAGAAGAAGCCTGAAAAGCAATTTGAAGCTCCTGTTAATGAAATTGACCTGAGAGAGGAAATTGAAGAAATGGTAGCGGTAAAAGACCGACATCCATTAGAAATGGAACCAGGCAATTATGTGATTACCGGGGTATTCAGCACCTCTGAAAATGCAGAACGGGCAACACAAATGCTCAGTAAGAAAGGCCTGACAGCTGCCTACGGTTTCAGTTCAAGAAAAGGCTTCTACTACGTATATGTCAACAAGGATGATGACCTGAACCAAACCCGACAGGCACGCAGTGAGACTGCACAAATAGAGGGCATGAACGAAAGCTGGGTACTTTCTATAAAAGATGGCGCCCCTGAAGCCCGCCGTCGCACAGACCTATCATCTGATGAGTTTGTGGCATTGTCGGATGATCCCGTTTTAAATGCAGATGTGCATCAGCAGATACTGGCGGCACAGCAAGCTGCAGACGAACGCATAGACATTATCAAAAGAACACGTTTCGATGCTAATTTACAGCCAGGAACATATGTTGTGGTGGGCGTGCATAAAACGAAAGAACAGGCGCAGAACCGAATAAAAGCCTTGAGCAATGACAACATTACCGCAGAAGCAATGTATTCGGAAATCAGGGATCTACATTATATCGTTACTTATGATAGTCGGAATCTTCAAAGATCTATCATAGACCGTGATAACTTGAGAGAACAGGTAGATTACCCGGTCTGGCTGCTAATCGTAGAGTAAAAAAAAAGGCCGCGAAAGCGGTCTTTTTTTGCGTTTATGCGCAGGAATACTTTAATCGTTTTCCAGCAACAGTGCTGAAATGAATAGCTTGGAACACTGCTATAGATTTTCCGAAATTTTGAATTGCTTTATGATATAGCTTTCTGGAGCATAGTCAGCACCATTGGGAAATTGATAACTATAGACGCTATCCGCAGCGAGTTTAAAATGCCAGATAATAGGTGCCATCAGCATTTCTTTATCCAGCTCACCAAATCCGCTGATAAACAGCTCATCGTTATTTAACCAGAAAGCATCCTCAATTCCCCCAGCAGGCCCCATAAATAGCAATCTCCTGGCATCCTGCTCATCATCCTCATACAACAACGCCTGTGAATCTGTATTAAAATCAAGCTGCAGCCCTTCGCTTCTTTGTTGAAGTATTACTTTGTAGCTATAAAGGTCCACATGCCGCTTATTATCGGGACTATATTCAAAATGCTTCCTATGGTAGTCTGTAACCTCCATTTCCCCGATCGGCACTGGAATATTGGGCAGCTCACCGGCATATATACTTTCCATTTGAGCAATGGAAAAGTCCGGCAAAACCCCCTTCCAATGCTCGCTCCAGTCGTCAAAAGAAGTAGTGAGCACATCTACAGGAAGTTGGTCCTTTAACAATAATTGCTCCTCACCCATCTGCAAAGAATCGGAGGCAGTCCCATCTTGATTATCTGATTTTTTCCCCGAACAGGAAAGCACTAAATACAGTAAAAAAAAAGAAGTAACCTTTCGGCTGATGGTAAAGGGTGTAAGGTTTTCCATAGATAACGTTCACTTATAAAAACAAACCTATCTAAAATAACCAACTTTTTACTTAATCTTAACTGATTTAAGATATTTCTGATCTTGATTTGATATTAACTGTTAACGGCAGTTTTCTTCCATCAATGCTGCTGCCTGAATGTCTCCATAAACTTTTGCCATTTCCCAGGTCTCGCAGGCGTTTTCAAAATCTTCCATGGCAAACAATGCTTCTCCCCACCAGGTGTAAAGCTCTTCTACTAATTTACTGCGTTTCGATGCTGATTCGTACAGACGAACCGCCTCTTCATAGTTGCCTTTTAAGTGTGCCAATCTACCTTTATTACGATAGGCATATGGGTTAGTATTGTCCTTCTGCAGACTTTTATCAATCTGTTGTGCTGCAAGCTGCAAGTCGCCTTCCATCATGGTAATAAACCCCTTATTATTAACAAAGTAAGCCTGCTCCGGAGCCAAGGCCAATGCCTGATCAATTTGTTGATGTGCTGCATCATAATCTCCTTCTGCTGTGGCAATTAAAGCTAACGCATTATATGCAAAAGGTTCTGTTCTGTCTATGCTTAAAGCATGCTCAATATCTTCACGAGCAGCATCAAATTGCTGGAGATGATACTTGACAATCCCACGATTTACATAAGCTTGCGCATTATTTTCGTCCAATGTTACCGCCTGACTAAAGTTACTGAGCGCCATATTATAATCTCTAAGATTATTATTCACCAGCCCCATCTGAAAATGAAAAATAGCGGAATCCGGAAATGTCTGCTGGAGTGCATCAAGGTCATTGAGACTCTGTTCCCATTGCCCTGTTTCGAAAAAAGTATTGGCGCGGTTCTGATACGCATCCATAAATTCGGCATCGAGCTGCAGTGCCCGATCGTAATGACCGATAGCCTCAATATATTGGCCCATCTCAAAGAGGGCCACACCACGATTATTATGGGCCTCCACAAAACTGCTATCTCTGCGGATGGCCTCCGCATAAAAACGTGCCGCTTCTTTATATTCTCTTTCCCGTAACGACTCATTGCCTTTTAAGAAAAAGCGATCTGCATCTGTTTTGTCTTTGTTGCCACAGCCTGCCACCGTCAGCAGCATACACAATAAAATAAAGTACTTCATGGCTTATCTAACTTTCCATTTTCACAAGTCTCAAAATTAAGGACTTCATTCGTATAATCGTTAGCATACAAACATATAAAAAAAGCCCTTTGAAGGGCTTTTAAAATAATGAGCTAAGCAGCAAGCCAGGTGGGCTTGGTCGTTTTGATGTAAGCACCCAACTGGTTGAGCATATTATACAAACCAAAATAGGTACGATTAATATACAAACCGTGCTTTGAACCTCGCGCAGCATTTGACTTCTT
>JBGSXH010000700.1:0-2040 GCA_041751515.1 Cyclobacteriaceae bacterium
TTATTACGAAAAATACTGGAAGAAAATGTTAGCTATGAGATTTGTAATCAGGGCTTTACTGCCGGCGATAATGTGGAGGTGAAGGAAGGAAGCTTGGCAGGACTGTCAGGTAAGCTCATAGAATTTAAAGGATCTAAGAAGGTACTGGTGGAAATAGATCATATTGCACATTCTCTATTAATAAGTATTCCTTCCGCTTATTTGAGGGTAGCCAGTTAATCGGGCCTTTTGCTATTTTATTTTCAGCACTGACTTTACCGATACTTTCAAATACAAAAGCAGCATTTTGCTGTAAATAGCCGGACTTGTATACAAAAGAAGTACATTTTTAATGTTACTTTCTAAGAAAGCTTTTTTTCTGGTTCTATGCCATACCTGATTGGCAATACTTAAACCATAATGTGCATAGTATTGCTTAGATTGCTTTAAAGTTGCTAGCTGATTTTCCGCTGGCACAAGCCTTTGAATAAAATGCATTGCAGTCCTTAAGTCTTTGAGATATGCGCCTGTAACAGTTTTATCACCAGAAATAGAGTTGGCATGTTTACGATATGCTGCCAGCACTGTTGGTGTATAAGCTACCGGATAATGCTTTGCTATCCTTACCCACATTTCCCAGTCTTCACCATAGGTAATGCCGTAAAAGCCACCTAAATGCTCATAGACAGCTCTTTTTACAGCAATGGCAGGAAATTGTGTACGATTTCGCACCGAAATTTTTTTAAACCATTCGTGTAAAACACCATCACCCTCACGCTCTTCAGGCTGTCCGTAAAGCAGCTGACTCTTTTCATCTATATATTGAAATCGACACATGGCCGCACCAACGTTTGGATAAGTTTCGAAAAGGTTGCTAAGCCTTTGATAGAATCCATTTAAAACTATATCGTCACCGTGAAGTATATGAATGATTTCTCCTCTGGCTCTATTGATGCAGGTTTCAAAATTTCGTAAACTCCCTACGTTCTGTTTTTGGCGATAATATTGAATACGCCCCTGACCGATTTCTTTTACCATTGTTGCAATATCTGCATCGCTGCTCGCATCGTCAATCACTTCAATTTGCATTTCCTTCCTGGACAGCGCTTGTTGTAATACACTTTTTAGTGTAGCGGGGATATACTCTGCGCAATTGTAAACTGGGATCATTACCGACCATGTTGGACGTAAAGTACCTGCAGGTAAAGGAGGAATAATAGGAGGGCTTTGCGGGATTCGAAGCATAAGTATATAGAAAACTACTCTTTTACTTCAAGATTACTCTTTAATGGCAGCTTGCGATTGCTTTCTTCTCTAGCGGTCATGAGGTTCGTAAGTGGGACGTGGAAGTAGTGGTACAGATAAGCACTTAAGTGACGAGAGCCAAATGCTTCATGCCCTGATTTTTGATGTATATGGCCAACTAACTTAGAGCCAAACTTCACCTTAATGTTCTGAGGCCTGTAAGTGTCAATAATCTCATTTGCTTTCTCAATTGAATCCTGTAGATCAATCTCAACTTCCGGTGCATTTTTATTGATGTCTCCTGGACCTGTCCTTAAAAATGATTTTAAAGTAGCATATGACTTACTGGTATCAACAATGCCTTTCAAATAATAATATGCCAGGAACTTATACAGTAGCGCTTTCCATTTTCCTCTCAATCTGATTGCCTCAAGAATGTGGACCATACTAAAAAGCAGCTTTGCCAGAAGATCGGTCAGTAGGGGAGCCGTGTACATGATGAAAAGTAAGATGCGGTAAGAACGTATATTGAAATAAGTCGAAACCGGTAGCGTATAGATGAGTTCGGGGTGTTTTACACCCATGGAAATTGCAGATTTTCCTTCTTCGTATTTTCTATTGAGCGATCTTTTTAGATCAGTTTTTTCATGATGATAGCCTAATGCATCATAATTAAAATAGAATATTCCCCCATTTTTTATAAGCCTATAGCCTAACTCATAATCTTCCTGGCATTTGAAGGCAGTATCAAAGCCTTTTGTCTCTTGAAAAAAGTTTTTGGAAAGGGCAAAATTGCCACTTAGTAAATTCCTGTAA
>JBGSXH010000701.1:0-3007 GCA_041751515.1 Cyclobacteriaceae bacterium
GACATACTAAAAGGGCAAATTAGTGTCGTGAAAAACGCTTTTAAAGAATCGATGTTGGAGGCATCAGAGAATCTTGCATTCGAAACCGCGCAACATTATAAAGACAGGCTGGACTTACTGGAAAAGTTTCAATCAAAATCAGAAATTGTCAATACAAAAATCCAACAGTCCGACACTTTTACGATCATAAAGTCGGAAAAATATGCCTATGTCAACTATATGTATCTTACCGAAGGAAATATCAGAGTTTCTGAAACTTTTGCCATTCAAACAAAACTAGATGAATCAGAAAAGGAAGTATTGGAATACGTTATTCCAATAATCAGGGAAAAGTATCAGAGTACTGCAAAAGAAATATACAGCAACTTTGAAGCGGACATATGGGAAGATGCCGTTTTAATGGTTCCAAAAATTGGTGACAAAAAGAAATTAGTAGAGCTTTCCCTTAAAAATGCACTTTTCTATAAAAAAGCGAAAGAAGTAAACAGAGAAGAATATAAAACAAAAGTAAATCCCGTATTGGCGCAGTTGAAAGAAGACTTAAGGCTCAACTATCTTCCTTCACATATCGAGTGCTTTGACAATTCAAACATACAGGGAACTAATCCCGTTGCAGCCATGGTCTGTTTTATCAATGGCAAACCTGCCAAAAAAGAATACAGGCATTATAATATCAAGACGGTATTAGGACCTGATGATTTCTCTTCCATGACAGAAATTGTGTCCCGAAGATATAGAAGACTAATCGATGAAGACAAACCATTCCCAAATCTTATTGTTATAGATGGGGGAAAAGGGCAACTGAGTGCCGCTTGTAAAGCGCTACAAGAACTAGGTATTTATGGAAAAATACCCATAATAGGAATAGCGAAAAAATTAGAAGAAATATATTATCCAGAGGATTCTATTCCACTTCACATTAGTAAAAAATCATCTTCACTAAAACTATTACAATTTTTACGAGATGAAGCGCATCGGTTTGCGATATCCTTTCACCGGCAAAAAAGAAGTAAGCAAGCCATTCAATCCGAACTAGACTCTATTAAAGGTTTAGGCCCAAAAACGAAAGAAATACTGTTTAAACACCTAAAAACAATTAATAATATAAAAGAGGCGGATGAATATATGCTGGCTGACATTATAGGCAAAAGCAAAGCCTCCCTACTAATAAATTCATTCAAAAAGAAAGGGAACCCAACTTAGGTTCCCTTAGATTCTTTATACAGAAATTTAAAACAATTAATATTCCCAAAGCATACTTTCGTATTCCATGAGGTCGTACTCATATTTTTGTTGAATAATCAATGCATTTTTTGGGTCTTGAGCTATCAAATCACCATATTGTTGTCTGATATCCAAGTCTTCCGCGTTAGATACTTTTGTAATAGGTGCATTGAACAACCTCAACTCAAAAGCATCACTAAAGTTGATATGAGCAGCAATATTTCTGGTATTGTACCATATCGCATCTTTAGCCAATGGACCTCTAAAAAGCTTCATTAGGTCTTCATATTTGAAATGTGCAACTGGCTTTTCAAATCCTCCCGGATTGAATTCAGAACCTGCGGTTGCAGGTAGTGCTATTGTCACACTTCTAATGTAGAAATACATCCTTGATCTATTGCGATCGAAAACCACATCCTCTCTTATGTAAAGCACTGAAAACACTTCACCTGGAATTTCGAGTAGGGACGTTTTAGGACTTGTATTTTCGGCTTGCTGTGTATCTCCAAAGCCGCCAAAACCTCCAAAACCAAAATCCTGAACTTGTTGTTCAACACTGATGCTTTCAATGAATCGTTCATCAGTCATGGGGCTAATACAGCTGTCACTTTCATAAGCTGTCAGCAACCCATCTTTAACGGCATTAATGATGAGCTTAGATATTTCTCCATTTTTGGAATAAAAAGGGCGATTTTGTTTTTCTTCCAGGTTCATTCTTCTTGTCACTGTCTTTCTAAACATGACATAGGAATCATAAACTTCTGGTTTCACCAAAGGTGCTAATTGCTGCGCCTCAGAAGCGAAAAACAGAAACAGTACAAATACACCTAATAATTTTTTCATAACACAATATTTATTAATTCAGCGTAATCTGAATAAACCGGTTAAATCTCGGGAACTCCTCCACTTGACCTTTAAAATTTTGTCTTTGAACACGCTTGATTTCAATAGACAACACGTCACCTTTCCTAGCACTACTGGCAATAGCCCTTAAATCAGCAGTATGATTTGCTTGCACAACATTCCTACCCAATCCACCACTTACCAGTGTTATTTCTGCTTGCGCTACCATGAACTTTGCGTCTTCCGGCAAAAAGCTTGCAAATCCTTCATCGGGAATGGCTCTTAAAAACAATTGGGTCGTTTTTGATGAAATACCAGACTTCATATTGACCTCCCCAGTAGCAGTATAAGCTTTAATCTCCGGGGCAGGGATTGGTCTAACTCCAAACTCTTTTGAACCTATCCTGTTGCCATTACTGGTAACAGATAAAACGACCTTAGATGATGTGGGTACAACGGTTACGTCTCCGGTTTTTGCACCCTTAAAAGTTTGACCTCCAGTTGCTGTAAATACGGGATTATAAGCTAATCCCAGTGCCCTAACCTGCACATTTAAGTTATTACCGCAATTTAGATATAATGCATCCACGGATTTTGATTGAATCTCTAAGACAGGCTCTACCACAAAGTATTCAACAACACTTCTATAAGTAGTATCTTCGCCACCCGGCATAGGTACAGTAATCGCGGCTTCAAATGTCTTACGCGCATTTCCAGACGCATCATATGATCCCGGAGTTGCTGTAAATTCCACTAAACCAACACCATTTTTTACGGGTATGGATTTTCCATCATAAGTCATGGTAGGGACTACTCCGCTACTGGAAGCTGCAATAAACATTTCTGCCTTATAAGGAGTGCCTGCAGCTACGTATTTTGACTCAGGATTAACCATCGCCACGATCTTGTCAAAACTAATGTCGCCTGCACCTACTTTACT
>JBGSXH010000702.1:0-3143 GCA_041751515.1 Cyclobacteriaceae bacterium
TTACCCATTCTGTACAGGTCGCTCATTATCTGGATCCAATATGGAAGAAAGTGGCCATTGCGCTGTACCTTGGAGCATTTATGTATCTAACGATTCATACCAGACTTATACGTCCATGGCTGAATCGTAAGAAGCCTTATAGTGTGGTGGAAGTGAAAGAAGAATTGGGAGAAGCCTACTCTTTGAAGCTTCGGCCGAAATCTGGCAAGGCATTGGACTTTATACCGGGTCAATTTGCCTGGATTACCATCAACGATTCACCATTTTCGCTGCAGCAGCATCCTTTTTCATTCTCTTCCAGTGCCCGTGATAAAGACATTGTTTTTACCACCAAAGAGGCAGGTGATTTTACTTCTACCTGGAAGAATATAAAACCAGGCACCATAGCTTTCTTAGAGGGGCCTTTTGGTTCTTTCACACCATTGAAGGACAGTAATTTTTTCTTCATTATGGGTGGGATAGGCGTTACACCTGCTTTAAGTATGCTCAGAACTATGCGGGATGAGAAGGATCCGCGTAAGGCGATTTTGATTTACGGCAATGAGAATGAAAAAGACGTCACCTTCCTGGATGAACTCAAAGACATAGCACAGGAAGTTGATGTACAGGTGGTACATGTTCCTGAAAAGCCTTCCGATGACTGGAAAGGTGACAAAGGGTTTGTAGATGAGGACCTGTTAAAGAAATATATGCCCGAAGATAAAGAGAACTACACCTTTTACATTTGTGGTCCAACGCCTTTAATGGATGTTGCTGAGGAGTCTTTACATAACCTTGGCGTGAATTGGAGACAAATTTATGCAGAACGATTTGAAATGGTTTAATTAAGGATATGGAAAAGAAGTCAAAAATACTGTATATCATCATTCGTCGGATTGGTGATCTCATGGGCATCATCTTACTCATGGGTGCTTTACTTTTTGCGATGAGGCCTTAGTTTGTGCCAATGTTCATAAATCAAGACATACCATCATTATGGTCAAAATGAGTGATGTGCTATTTCATTTAAATTAGAAAAGTATTTCTATAGAATAATGTTTTACTTGCTTTTATGCTGGTGTGCCTCAGCAATATTTGTCAATGTTTAAACAATTATTTTATGAAATACTGGAATATCGCATTACTATCGTTATTGATGATGTCCTTGATTTCGTGCGGTTTACGTAAAGTGCATATGCAAACCATGCGGCCAGCACCACTGACTATACCTAGAGATGTTCAGTCAGTATTGCTATTGGATCGTTCTGCGCCGGCCAACCAGACACAGGCAGTTATTGGTGCCATACTCTCAGCCTCCTTCCCGGGAGAGCGGGAAGCTGGTGTAAGGGCTACGCTGCAAAACCTGCAATTTCAAATGAACCAGTCGGGTCGGTACAATGTGCGGATTGCTACCGATAACATGATCGGCAGTAACTTGATAGCCAATTTTCCTGCTCCTCTCAACTGGCGAACTGTCGAGAGTCTTTGTAAACAATACAATACAGATGCAGTAATTGCACTCGAAATCTACAGTAATAAATTCGTAGTTACTGATGGCGTGCGCGATGCGGTTCGGAAAGTTAAAGTGAATGGGAGGGAAGTGGAGCGTAAAACCAATGAATATTATGCTACGGGCATTGCGACAGTCGATATCGGCTTTCGGTTATACGATCTTAAACAACGACAAATCTTTGACGAGCAACTGTATTCAGTAAAAGATACCTGGGAAAGCTCTGGCACGCAATTAAGAGATGCAGTGCAGCAATTGATACAAAAAGACGAAGCATTTAAGGTTTTAAGTGCTCGCGCAGGACAAAACTATGCAGGAAGAATATCGCCGACACCAATCACCATCAGCAGAAGTTTTTATAACAAGCCCCGAAAAGACATTTACATGAGCCGGGCCTCTCGACAGGCTGACAATAATGACTGGCAGTCTGCTATTGGCACATGGGAAGAAGGAATGTCGCGCAGCAGTGTGAAGCAGGCTGGCAGATTCGCATATAATATAGCAGTCGGATACGAGGTAGTCGGAGATTATGAAGCTGCCCGGGAATGGGCAGGAATCGCCTGGGTAGATTATGGTAACAAAGAGGCACGGAATTACATCCGGCTCATTGATCGCCGTATCGCAAAAGAACGACTACTGGCAACACAATAATATCTTCCGTTGAACAAGTTTACCTTCCAGAAAGTGTCGTTTTATCCATCAATAGACAATAACGCATCTGATATTATTTCAGTCAATTGTTATACTATAGACTTTTTTAGAAGATTAACTTGGGCATAGTAAGATTGTAGGGTGTTAATGACATCAGGCATAGCTTTAGTACTCTTTTAAGATACATGTATACCGTTAATAAAGTGGAGTGAAATTATTATTGATGTGCATTTAATTACAGGGTTCAATTGCTAAAGCTATACCATAAGTATATTCTGCATTATCACGATTTTTTTGAGGTGTAAGACTATTGTACACCATGCCTATCGTCAAACTTCTGTACTGACTTTTCTGCCGGATTTGCTGCTCTATGTTTAGAAATGGCTTATGATAGCTACAGGTATATCTTTCCAATCCACATAAGAAAGTACAAGACAATAAATGCCACTAAAGCGATAGCTGTCTGCGTTATTTCTTTTGCTCTACTACTGTTCATCTCTATAACTTGTTCAGGAACTTCTTTCAGTAAATCAGCATCAACGTGTATCAGCATATAAGTATGTAGATCCTTGTCGATGAATGATTGCGCTATGCTCATATGTTCAAGGGATGAGTTTTCATCATACAATTTGCTATTGATAGTCAGTTCATTTGGTGCAAGCAGCACAAAATTGCCAATGATAGCCAGGTTATCATTGATAATGGCATCATGCTCGGCAATAGTCTTTATATTTTCTGAGTTAGACAACTTTCCACCCTTGGGAGCGACAGCATAAGACCATGCACAATTGATAATAACGATGATCAAGATATAAAGCGACTTTTTCATGGTTTAGAAAAATGTAACTATTGAATAATAAAGTAGGGTTACTTATTTAGATATCAAGTAGTTGATTATGAGGTTATTAAGCGTTATATTGTAGTAAATTACAATTGCATGAAATTACTAAAACTTGATAGAAAAGCCTTTAATGAGCGTTTCGGTGATAAAAAGAAATGTTAC
>JBGSXH010000703.1:0-2152 GCA_041751515.1 Cyclobacteriaceae bacterium
AAACGTGACTGCAGGCATCAGCTACGATATGAACTCATCCTCATTGAGGCAGCAAACGCGAGGCCGTGGTGCAACGGAAATCTCTGTCTCTTATCGTATAATTAAAGGGAATACTATCAGAAGAACATCTACACCGTTACTTTAAGTGAGAGTATTGAAAAATATAATCATTAGTATTGTAAAATGTGCAACTTATACACTACTTCTCATACTATTGTATGCGTCGGAAATGAGTGCGCAGCAGCAGCAGCAGCAGGGAAATGCTGCCGACTTTGCACACAGTGGTAATGCCTATTTTCAAAAAGAGCAGTATTTCAAAGCGGCTGCCTTTTATGAGAGGGCATTGGCTTTGGACAAAAAGAGCGCCTATCTACATTATCAGCTTGCCGAATGCTATCGACATTTCTTTGCTTATGAGAAAGCAGAAGCATATTACTTTGAAGCGCGAAAATCAGATCATCAATCTTTGGCGCTAGCGCAGTATTATTATCCCCTCATGCAAAAGCTGAATGGTGATTTCAAAGCTGCTATTCGCAACTTTGATCATTTTATTCAGTTCGCTGAAATGAGCGCAGCTAGCGGAGAGTTCGACTTATTGCTACAAAAAGCAAGAATTGAAAAAGCAGGATGTGCGCTTGCGATTGATGACATTGATAATACCTCTGGAGATTTTAAATTCCGGAATATAGGAGCCTCCGTCAACTCGCCTTATAACGATTACGCAGTCACGATTCTTGAAAATGATTCCTCCATCAGCTTTACTTCTGGCCGGCCCGGAGCAACCGGCGGACAAATCGACAATAGATTAGGAGAGCCCTATTCGGATATCTACCGCTATGAAAAGCAAAAGCACTGGAAGCAAATGAAGTCCGATGATCATTTTGATCGTATCAATACTGCATTCAGTGAAGGCACAGGTATGCTCAATAATGCTGGGGATAAATTTTACTTCACAAGCTGTAAGGACAAAGATGCCTATTGCAAGATTTACCTGAGTAAAATGGTCGATGGCGTCTGGGAGGAGCCGGTATCGCTAAATGACAATGTCAATATAAAAGGCTTCGATAACAAGCATCCCACTTTGAGCCGAGGAGGAGATACGCTCATCTTTGTATCAAACCGGCCAGGAGGCTTTGGCGAAAATGACTTATGGATGTGTCTGAACAACGGCAATGAGGACTGGGGAAAAGCCATTAATCTTGGGAAAAATATTAATACCCCGTTCAACGAAGTGTCCCCCTTTTACCATGAACAGGATCAGGTATTATTTTTTTCTTCAGAGGGACATGAAGGTTTTGGGGGGTTGGATATCTTTTTAGCATCCGGTAATACTTTTTTTGACATGGAAGTCTATAATTTGGGTGCTCCTTTTAACTCAAGTTATGATGATGCTTATCTTGTTTTGGGTGAAACCCTGGGTTACTTGTCCTCTAATCGGGAAGGTGGAGCGGGTCGGTTTGATATTTATTCTTTCAATATCAATGCGAACGAGGTGGTTATTGCTGAGATCGATCAGCAAAATCTTCATGCCTCAACAGATAATCTGCTAAAGTCAAGAGTGCGAGGGCTCGGTGAGTCTACACTTTACGCGATTCGGGAGGAAGATAAGTTTTATTATCAGCAATTGCCATCGTCTCATAAAGCCCGAATTGACCGTATTGTGGCCGCAAAAATTGACGCACTGAGAACTGGCGCGCCCTTAAGGCTTTCCAGGGAAGATGAAGCACATTATGCTACACTTTCGGTTAGAGAAAAAGCGCAAATTGAAAAACTTGTACAGGTATTGTGGGCGAACAACCGCCAAAGTATATCGGAAGCTATTGCTGCAATGCCAGATGAAAGCCCATTAATGGCAAACACTTCCCTATATATTTCGGGAAATCTGATCAATATTAGTGACGGTAAACCTGCTTCATTCGTGACTGTACCGCTTGTAGATGAATCTGGCAAGGTCGTGAAAGTCACTAGCACTAATGAAGATGGTAGTTTTAAATACACCAATCTGCCAGCTAATCAGAAATTCAAGGTACTGGCGGAAAATACCTCAACCCGATTTACGGACAAAGTCCGGTATAAGATTGAAGATCTGAATATAGAAACAGTTACCAAAGAAATTATCTCTATCAACAAAGAAAATATCTATTTCGATTAT
>JBGSXH010000704.1:0-2143 GCA_041751515.1 Cyclobacteriaceae bacterium
TCCCCTGTACTTCCTTTTGCCATTATGAATATCATCCTAAGCTTACTTAAGGTGCCTTTCTTCAAGTTTTTAGGGGCAGGTTTATTGGGAATGCTACCCCGTACCATCATATTTATTTACATTGGAAGCCAGGCAGAGCAAATTATGGATGTCTTACTTGGAAATGTTGAGGCAGACTTTCAGCAATGGTCATTTGCCATTTTATTAATCGGAACATTCCTGGGTTTTGGCTGGTATTTTAAACGATTACTGAATAAGTGGCAATGAAACTTAATAGGTAAGTTGATATAATGTCACTTTATTTTGATAAGTAGCATAAATATTAAAAGTATTTTTCGATTCAGAATAGGTAATACCCGGCACATAAGTACTATTTAAAGGTGTAGCACCCATGAGATCTCCTGCATTATTATAAAAGTAACTAAACTCTTGCTGTTGATCCGTGATGGTGTAGATGATATTATTCAGTCCGAAGTTATCATACCTCATGAGAAGCTTATCGGAAGTCACATAATCTTTCTCAAACTTTAATGCTCCGCTCCGATTGAGTACACTAAGTTTATTATAATCTTGCCGAAGAATCACAAAATCCTGTCTAAGCTCATCTGCAACTAACTTGAACTTTGTATCACTAGAGGGTTTATAAAATTGATTTTTCTCCTGAATTTTCCCATTCAAATTTAAGCTTATCAGCTCTCCTGATTCCACCATAATGTAAAAGGTAGATTGCTCGGCTGTAGCGCCAACATTGACAAAAAAATCGCTCTGCACCTTGTTTTTCAGGTCAACCGGAAAGCCATTATACATTTCGCCTCGACGATTAAGGACATTCAATAATCCATTCTTTTGAAGCGCGATGATATAGTCTTTTCCTCTTACTCTCACATGTCTTGGCTCTCCAACCAATGAACTGCCAAGTGCCTTCGGTTGCCAGCCTTCCAGGGTCTTTCCTTCCTTGTTGGTTAGGTATAGATTTCCCTTACGATCTGCCATGAGAAAACGGTATGATTTACTGTTGTCGTAATCAATAACAGAAAGCAGCTCAGGCACAAAATTCTCAGGCAAATTCACAGGATAACCATCCACTTTATTGCCTTCCCTATCATACAAGTGCAGTTGCGTGGAAGTAGCAAATAGATACTGCAATTTGCCATTATTAAAATAGTCAATCTGCTTGATGGGAGTGCGTATTATTCCAGCTATTGAATCGCTCCATAGCCGGTCTCCTTCTGAGGAAATTAACACCAGCGCTTGAAGACTATCCTGAAATATTATTTCCCGCCTGTTATTATTATGGTTAGATACTACTTTCCCTCCCATGATTGCCGTGTTTGGCAAGTCTACTTCGAACTGCTTACTTAACTGAACAAGTTTATCTGTAGCAGCAGCGATTGGCGCGTACTTGAAAAAGGCCTGGGTATAGTACTTGTCACCAACTTTATGAAACTGTAATGCGGTCTGTTCAAAACTCTTGAAAATATTTTCGTTACCATCCAGCTCACTACGCCAGCTGCTATTGGCCTGTTGTCTTAAATATCCCCAGCTTCTGGCCATATTGTGAACATAGGTAAATGCAGCCTCTTTATTTAACTGCTCAAAATAGTTATTTTGATACACTGACTTTCCCCAGGTGTTCTCGGTTTCGATATCAGACAACATTACCTTGATCACCTGCACGTTATTAGCAAAAATTATAAAGTCATCTAAGGCTGTGAAATAAACATTGTCGAATCCTTTAAATGTGTCCCCAAACAATATGGATGGGAACTCCGGATAGGATAGCTGATAAATTTTTTGTGGTCCATAATTTTCGTAGTATATAGAATCGTCTGCGTTGCCTGACAACTCTAGCGTTAGCGCATTTAAGAAATTGACGGCAGATGCAGTTTCCTTAGTAGCCATCATACAGATTACATCTGGCTGGCTAGGCTGGATAGACTCCTGTCTGGCCAGTGCCACCTCACCGCTAAGTAGTTTGAGAAAACTGTTGATAGATACACCAGTTTGAGATAGCTGCTTCCGTTTTTCAGCAGAACTATGCAAGTGGCCACCATCCTGCATTGCTTGATGCCATTCAGACAGATTATCTTGATATACATGCAACAGGCTCGCTGTTCTTGAAGGCAAGTACGGCAGTACACTT
>JBGSXH010000705.1:0-3333 GCA_041751515.1 Cyclobacteriaceae bacterium
ACTGCGCTATTTAATTGAAACGCTGGAGCCGGCAGCACCAGATTCCTTTTTTAACTGGAATTTCTTCGATACCATCCTGCAGCGAAAAGAGGGCTATTCTGCCTATGTATTTGAAGACCTGGCTGCAAAAATGCTGCAAGATGATACAACTTTAAGACAGCAATTTGAAATGAAAAAACTAGATGACGATGATTTTGCCGAAAATAGCCGGGCACAGCTTGATTATATTTATGAATATTCTGTGTATGCTGAAAAGGAATACCGGCGGTACCCTGTTTTTCGGCTGATGCAGAAGTAAGGTTGTGCTGGTTTTGACCATTAACTTTATTTACAAACACCAGCGCTAATTCTGGGTTGATCAAGTACGCATACAGAAATAATAAAAATCATCTTTTATGAGAATTAAAAACGCACGCATATTCATCACCGGGGGTAGTTTGGGCATAGGTCGCGCAACGGCAGAACTGTTGATACAGGCAGGCGCCAAAGTGGCCATTACCGGTCGTACTGAAGCCACATTAATGGAGTCTGCAAAAGCCATTGGAGCACACCCCATAGTAGCCGATGTTTCAAAACCAGAAGAGGTGAAACGTTCTTTCGATGAAGCCATCGATTACTTAGGCGGACTTGATTGTCTGATCAACAATGCCGGGGTGGGCAACTTCAATAAATTAAACGATGTTGCTTTGGAAGACTTTCACCATGTCTACGGCATCAATGTCTTTGGCGCAGCGATGATGACTCAGGTAGCAGCAGAAATTTTCAAAAGCCAGAAGTCAGGGCATATCATCAATATTGGCTCCACTGCTGGAAAGAAAGGTTATGAGAGAGGAACAGTCTATGCTTCTTCGAAATTTGCCTTGCGTGGCATGACGGAATGCTGGCAGGCAGAGCTGAGGCCCTATAATATTCGCGTAATGCTCATCAACCCCAGCGAGGTAACAACTGCTTTCTTCAGCGAAGACAGGACAGAAGTGGAAGAGCAGGAGAAAAAGCTGCGAGGGAAAGAAATTGCCCACGCCATCAAAGGAGCCCTGGAAATGGACGACCGTGGCTTTATTCCGGAACTTACCGTTTGGGCGACAAATCCATGGTAGAAGAAGCCATCGAAGAACAACCGCACATCCTGCCATGGATGCGCGGTTTTTTACTGTTAGCCGGGGTTTATAACCTCATTTGGGGTATTTTCATCATTAACCTGTCGGATACTTTTTTCCTTTGGCTTTCTGGCACACAGCGGGCCACTCCCGCACTGGTATACTACCAGGGATGGGGTGTTTTGCTGTTTGGCTTTTTATATGCTGCTTCCGGTATATGGATTAAAAAGTTGTGGTGGGTTCCGGGATTAGGCATGATTTCCAAGCTTTTTGGAGCCTGGGCGGTGTATGCCTTCATATTTGACGGAGACATTTCCAGAAAATTTTATTTTCACCTCATTATGAATGACCTTGTCTGGGTATTACCTTTGGGATATATTGCCTATAAGGCATATCTCTACCGACATTCATCAAATCCATTATGAAAATACCATCGATTTTACTTTATTTTTCTCTCTTTTTCAGCGTGATCATCAGTAACAGTAAAGCCCAAATGGCACAATGCCATAGTCCTTCCGAAGAGTTTGCCAGCCTGGCCAACGATCCTGAATTTGTTGCCGGGCACAGCTTGAAGGCCGAAATTCCGCAACAGCTATCCGTAGGAGAGGAGGTCATCTTTGAAACACCCGATGGTAGAGATGCTTCCGCCAGGCTTTTCAAAGCCCGGGTACAGTCACCGTACTACCTGTTCATTTATCATGAATTCTGGGGAATTAATGCCCATGTGCTGGAAGAGGCGCAAAAATTTTCGGAGGTTATGCCTGGCGTAAACGTGCTTGTAGTGGATTTATACGATGGCAAAGTCACCAAAGACAGGGAAGAGGCCATGAAACTGATGCAGAGTCGTGAAGAAAGCAGATTGAAAGCCATTATAGAAGGCGCCTCAGAATATGCGGGCAAACGCGCCAAAATCATTAGCCTGGGCTGGTGTTTTGGTGGTACCTGGAGTTTGCAGACGGCATTAATGCTGGGCAGGAAAATGTCCGGCTGCGTCGTTTACTATGGTATGCCTGAAAAAGACCCAAAAGTACTAAAAGGATTAAAAACTGATGTTTTGGGCATTTTTGCTACAGAAGACAGCTGGATTACGCCTGAAGTAGTCGCAGAATTTGAAGAAGGCATGCAAGCGGCGGGGAAAGATTTGCGTTTGGAGATGTTTGATGCCGACCATGCATTTGGCAACCCCAGTGGCGCAGCTTATGACGAGGCCGCTGCTACTGAAGCCCGGAAAGTCACCATGATGTATTTGCAGAGAAAATTCAACAGACGCTAGCCAAAGCCCACAATTATCATGTGCCTGCTGTGAGCAGGTACATTTCCTTCAAGCTCCCAGCTTTAATATTCATTTTTGCCTTAATGTTGGCGATCATTTATTAATTTTAAGGCATGAGTAAAAAAGAAAAAACCTTATTCCTGCTGGATGCCATGGCCTTAATCTACAGGGCGCATTTTGCATTCAGCAAAAACCCCAGAATTAACTCCAAAGGCATGAATACTGGCGCCACGCTGGGTTTTACCAATAGCCTGCTGGAAATTATCAATAAAGAAAAGCCCAGCCACCTGGGCGTAGCGTTCGACACCTCAGCCCCAACTTTCCGCCACGAAGCTTTTGAAGCCTATAAAGCCCAGCGCCAGGAGCAACCGGAAGACATTCGCATTGCGATTCCCATCGTCAAAGATATTGTCAGGGCTTTCAATATTCCTGTCTTGGAAATGGATGGTTTCGAAGCCGATGACATCATTGGCACATTAGCAAAAAAAGCTGCCTTAGAAGGCTTTACCGTCTATATGATGACGCCCGATAAAGACTATGCACAACTGGTAGAAGAGCACATTTTCCTTTATAAACCCTCTTTTATGGGTAACGGGGTAGATATACTTGGGGTGCCGGAAGTGCTCAAGAAGTTCGATATCAGCACTGCCGATCAGGTGCGAGACATTCTGGGGCTACAGGGAGATGCTGTAGACAATATTCCCGGTATTCCCGGCATTGGCGCCAAAACAGCAGTGAAACTGCTCAAAGAATTCGGCTCTGTGGAAGGCATTATTGAAAATGTTGAATCGCTGAAAGGCAAACAAAAGCAGAATGTCATTGACTTTGCGCAACAAGGCATATTGTCCAAAGAACTGGCGACGATTAAAATTGATGTGCCCATTCCATACGAACCGGAAAAGCTTGTCTACGAGGGCTTAAAAGAGGATGTGCTTACGCAGATATTCCAGGAGCTGGAGTTTA
>JBGSXH010000706.1:0-3021 GCA_041751515.1 Cyclobacteriaceae bacterium
CGGATGCAAAAAAGCATCGGATATGTATAGGAGGTAATCCTTTCCAGAGTGAATAATGAGTGCTATTTGCCCGGGAGTATGACCATTGGCTTTTACAGCCGTTATACCCGGTAACAGCTCGACAAAATCACCTTTAAAGAGATGCAGGTTTTTATCTTGTAGCTTTGTAACATGGTTTTCAATGAAGAAGTGGAACATAGCAGGCTGGTTTTCGGATCGAGAAGAATGCCAGTAACGCCACTCCTCTTCATGTATGTGAAACCGTGCATTGGGAAAGCTTAACTGCTCATGTTCAGAATAAATGCCACCAATATGATCAGGATGAAGATGGGTAAGGACTACATCCGTAATATCCTCTTCCCTAATATTTTCTTGATGCAGCAGTTGGTGTACTCTTCCTTTAAACTCATGTGAAGCGCCCCTGAATACTATAGGTTGCTCAGAGTAACCGATGCCTGTGTCGACAAGGATTTTTCAATCACCATACTGAAGTAATAGCGCTATGAAAGGGGAAGGGATATTTTCCGGCGCAGCATTAAATTTTTTCAATGCCGCATTTATCTCCTCTTCCTTGGCATTAATAAAAAAATCTTTGGCAAGGTATTTAAATAGCAAATCCCGGAGTACAGTACAACGAAACTCTCCAATGGTTAAATGCATAAGCTCCGCATCCATAATGAACGTTGTATCATCTGCTAAAAAATCAAGGATCTTGCTAAACGGAAGCGACCCTATAAAAGTCGAACAACACTTTACAAATTGTTGCCTTTGCATGGCAGGAGAATTTGTGCTTTAGGTTATGCACACAGCCTTTAGTGAAATAGGCGTGTACCCCCGAAACCCGTTAATAGTAGGATAAAATAGTAAAAACTGCCGTCAACTGCAAGTACAATAGTTCCCTTTTACGACTGGTCATAAGCAAATCTCGTAAACAGCCTGGCTCATGCTTGATGTACCATGTTATAGAGTCGCTGATCATTTATTTTTCATGAAATTCGACTGTAGCAGAAAAAAATAACAGTTCAGATACTGGGCCAGTAGCTATACACCTTTGAGCTGCTGGTTAGCGAAATAGGGCCATTTAATGCGCATTTAAACCGGCTCCGCTATTACTTGTTAGTTTATGCTGTACTAGAAGTGTTAAAAAAATAGTAGGGAAGGCTACAATTAATGGTAAGACTGCGCTTCGTTTGTTAATTCACGCATTGGATAAAAACCAATATCATTTTCATTTGCTTTTCGAATTATATACTTGAGCAAACCTATGTTAAACGAATAGCCATGATCATTTTCATCGGCATTTGGAGCATGAGCATATAGTAATAACACTTCCTGATTGGCAATTGAACGCCCTAAGGCGTCATCTATCATACATTGGGTAATGCCCGAATTGCTATCAAAGCCTAGAGCTGAAAGTACTTTTTTATCGTTAAAGGAATAGTAAATTTCATCCATTTTTGATATGTCTCTTTCTTCATTCAATGGACTCACTCCCCTCAAAAAATTAAACTTTCTCGATAACAAGAAATCTGTAAACCAAAACTTAGCTCCGTAAGGATACGCAAAAGCAATGCAACTAAATCCCAGAGAATCCATTGTTCGCATACCGCTGTTAATTTCTTTATCTAAGTAATCCCAATAAGAGTTCTCTTTAATATAGTATTCAGCTAAAACGTGTTTGGTACCATGAAAACCAATTTCATGGCCGTCGCTTTGAAGCACTTTTAATTTGTATATTTCAATGCTATCAAGAGCGTCTGGTTGTGTGATAAAGAAAGTGACTCTTACATTATTTTCATTAAATAATTCTCGTAATTCAAACCATCTATTGACTGCTCTATCATCAAAAGACAGTGAAATTCCAGGATACCTTTTAACATCGCTGCTACAAGAGAAAAGTAGTAATCCCAATATTATGGTTGAGATTTTGTGCATTAATATATGACGACGTTCAACATATGGGTTGTGTGCTCCGAGGCTATTTATTGTGGATGAAGTAGTAAAAAGTGCCTTAAACTCCAATTTTAATAAAAGGGCTCTTCATGCAAAATTATCAATGCCGCAATATGGTATGAGGCGCTTCCCGCCGGCAGTTTTTCGTTCGCATACCGGGAACAGTTCCTAATGGCATCCTCAGATGGTTCAGATTCCTTGTTCTGGTTTATTTATCTAAATTCTATCCAGGTTGTGCTTCGTCATTTCGTTTTCTGTGTTACCTGTATTCAAAGTAGAGGCAGGTTCAAACAGCATTACCCATACTTCTTCGTCTGCAACCGGTCTGTGTTCTACCCCTTTGGGAACAATCAAAAATTCGTTTTCATTAACCGTTACAGTCTTGTTCCGGTACTCCATTGATAAAACTCCCTTTACGACAAAGAAAAGCTCATCTTCGTTATCGTGTTTATGCCAAACAAACTCCCCTTTTAATTTAGCAAGTTTCACATGTTGTCCGTTCAGTTCACCTACTATTTTCGGTGACCAATGTTCTGCAAATAACTGGAATTTTTGTTCCAGGTTTATCTTTTCCATTCTTATAGATTTTAATAAATCAATGATTAGATTAGTGATTAATTCATTTATCTGTCTGCATCCCACCTGGGTCCCAATGCAAATAAATGTACAGGCAATACCATTACCATAACAACAGACCTCCTTTAAAAGCATCTCTACGTATCTCTCCAGAGAGAAATGAGATTAATATTACTAACATCTTTATTTATCCTAGCACTTTGTTTGCTTTAGGACTATAGGTGTAGATTTTGCCAGTGTTTTAATGAGATTTTTTCAAATGTGATTCGGCAAAGTTTACGCTGAATGTAGTAAACTTTTCACGATATCTCTCCCCTATGCGCAGCCTGTTTACGACAAACAGGAAAAGTAAGCGACAGATTTGTTCAAGGGCTGAAACCTTTTCACACATAATTATTGATCGTGCTATTTTATCGGTAGCAACATAAGTTTTTCTAATCTATCATTAAAAAAGCTTAGCCTTCCTAATATATTTTTTAAACTTGCAATGTG
>JBGSXH010000707.1:0-5067 GCA_041751515.1 Cyclobacteriaceae bacterium
GAAGGTAAACCTGGCAGCAGTCAGCAAACATTGTCCATCATTACAGATGAATCTAGCCAATAGCACTTTGCTCCAAAGGGGCTATTGGTGTAAACGCATGCCGCTTTATAATGCCGTCGGAAAACAATCATGTCTAAATGAATAATATCTAAATTCCAATGGAAAACATGGCCTATTCGCACTTTGGCAATTTATCCTTTTAAAAAAATTCCCATTTGCCAAAACTTGATTGATAAACTTTTAGTATATAAATTGTACACGTGCCCATCCGGGCAATTCTTCCTGAATATCAGCACATTAGACATTTGGGAAGTTGTTGACATACAATTTCTAACTAATATCAAATGGCTGCTTTATGAAATACCTGTACCTAACCCTCATTACTTTTGCAATTTTAATTTCTTCCTGCGCTCGACAAAAAGATTATATCGCTGAGTATGATTATAATTATCGAGCAAATTTCAAAAAATATAAGACCTTCGACTTTATAGAAGATTTGGATATTGTTGCTGATTCAACCATTACGCCACAGTTCATTAAAAGGGTAATTTCCTCAAGAATGAGCTCGCAGGGTTTCAGGCAAAACTCTGAAAAGCCAGATTTGCTGGTTACTTACAAATTATTTTATAGCGAAGTGAAATATCGGGGATACGACCAACCTAGCTTTCAGTATTGGTTGCAAAAACAGGGTGTGAAAGTTGAAGAAGAGGAAGATGAAGAAGAAAAAGACAGCCTGAAAAACACGGATGTTGATGAGCAATATGACAAGGTTAAATATATGGAAAACCAGGGCATGCTTGTCATCTACGTCATTGACAATAAAAAGGGACATACTATCTGGCAGGGATATACCAATGCCCACTTTGATTATCTTTCGCCTAGTCTCAAGCTGGACATCACCAGGGCAACATCTTTTGTGATGGATCAATTCAGACTAGTGACCCAGGAATACGCTTCGAAATAAAATAAGAATTCCTTCAGCCGGTATGATGCTACTATATTATACCGGCTTTATATTTTTCCTGACAGCCTTACAACGCTGGCTACAGTAGATGACGTACTCCCAATCTTTTTCCCACTTTTTTCTCCAGGAAAAAGGTCGTTGACAAACAGGACAAACTTTTGAAGGTAGATTGGCCTTCTTTACTCCTTTCATGATTGTACAATTGTTTCAATCTCTAATGCTCATCCCTCTTCTTGCAAGGGAATATATGACCTCGTTACACAGTTACTGTGCTGCAGATGATGGCTGTTTCTTTGACTTAAAGCTCACAAATTTACCTAAAGACCAGAGATTACAAACAATGACTTTAACTCGGATACTACTTTTCTTTCCGCTTAAATAAGCTTTTAATCTTATCCATAGACATAGCATATTCTTCGTTGCCTTTGTCGCTTAAAAGAAATGCAATAGGTTTCAAAAAGTCGATATACTCGCATAATATTTTGAACATGGCCAGAAATGGAACCACCATGAACATGCCTGCAACGCCCCATATCATACTACCAGCTACTAAACTTAAAATGGTAACAAAAGGATTAAGCCTGACACTTCCGCCAGTAATGGTAGGTGTAAGGATGTTATTTTCAACAAACTGAATAATGACAAAATAAATAATAACACCCATGGCATACGAGAGGGAATCCATGGCCAGTAGTGCAAAAGCCAAGGGCAAAATAGCGCCTAAAAGGGTGCCGAAATAAGGTATAAAATTAAACAAAGCGGAAGCAATACCGAAAAAGATAGGATGTTTAATCCCTACAATCCATAATCCAATGCTATTTAATATCGCTAGAATCAGGACCACCACAAACAAACCGCCCATGTAGTTGGTAGCGACATGGTTCACCCTTTCAAGGATTTTCTTGGTTCTTTCATTGGTATCTTTGGGACTCATTCTCAGAATAACTTCATAAATTTTTGAGCGGTTATACAACATAAAAAAAACATAAACAGGCATAAGTCCGACGATGAGCACAGTATTACTGGTAGCAGCAAAAGCCTTGGACAACATACCTTCCATTTCCATCAGCTCAGCTGAACGCTCTTCTAGCCATGCCCGTACTTTGTTTTCAGAAACTCCGAAAGTGGATGAGACCCACCCTTCAAAAACGCTCAGGTTCTCCTCTGCCTGCGCTTTGATATTATCAAAATCCTGAGCAAAACCGTAAAACTGCTGACTTAAAAAAAAAATAATGCCACTAATTACCACCACTCCGGTAAGGATGCTTAAAAGATTAGCAAGGATTCGGGGGAACCCATGTCGCTCGAGGAAGTTTGCAATGGGAAACAAGAGGTAAGATAGCAAGGCAGCAAATAGGATCGGCGCCAGAAACTGCTGAGCAGCTACCAGGGCAAAAATCCCTGCAATAAAAAATAGTAAAAAAAAGGTGGTTTTTTTAATTAAAGTAAAGCCAGATCCGTTCATATTGTATTTGTATAACACCTGAACAAGGCCCTGCCTTATTTGTTCTTTGATGTGTACCTAATTGATTTTTAGTTGTCACATGACGCTCCCACTTCTTTCGGAGCACCTCAAAAGACCAAAACTATCACATTATCAAAGGGTATTATACCCTCTCTAGGTTGGTGTAATGTCTGGACCCAGTAGATTGATTGATAAGAAAAGAAAAATCATACTGTTTTAAAGTGAATCCGAAAGGTAGATCCTACTCCAGGTTCGCTTTCTACTTCAATCTTTCCACCGTTATTTTCAACGATTCTTTTCACAATGGCCATGCCCATGCCGGTGCCTTCAACATGACTGTGTAGCCGCTTAAACATGCCAAAAATTTTGATCTGATTTTCTTTCTTAATCCCTAATCCATTATCCTGTACTGAAAGCACCAAATGCTCATCTTGCACATAGGAACGAAGCCTTACAAACGGTTTTCGATCCGGGGAGCGGTAACGTATTGCATTGGAAAGCAGATTGTAGATAATACTCCTTAGGTTTTTTCTTGAATAATACACCATTGGTGCTTCCGAAAAATCTTCCTGGATATCCGCCTGTGCGTCTCTGATCAGACTAACAATAGAAAATTTAACATCGTCAAAAGCCTCGAGAAATTGAATCTCATCATTATCACTACTTTGCTGGTCAACCTTGGCAATTTCAGTTAAATCTTTAATCGTATTTTTAAAACGCGTGATCGACTGCTCAATCATCGCCGTTATTGGGCCAATTTGTTTTAAATCTATTTCAGGACCTCGAAGTTGCTTCTGCAACATCAGTATCAAGCCCTCAATATTACTAATAGGTGCCTTTAAGTCATGTGAAGCTGTATAAACAAAATTATCAAGGTCTGCATTGATTTTCTGTAATGCTTTAGTCCTGTCATCTACGCGTTCCTCTAGTTCTTTATTGATGTCCATGGCAAATTGTGCCGCTTTTTCCAACGCTTTCTTTTGCTCATAAAACTGTACAAAGGCTTTTACTTTCGCCCTGGTAATGAAAGGATGCAAGGGTTTGAATAGAAAATCCACAGCGCCCGCTTCAAAGCCTTCTACCATATTGGAGGTATCCTGGTCAATAGCAGTCACAAATATAATGGGCACTTCCTTCGTCTTTGAATTATTCCTCAGGAAATTAGCGACCTCATAGCCATTCATCCCAGGCATCTGCACATCCAGTAGAATAAGGGCCAGCTCTTCTTTTGAAGCGATTTTTAATGCCTCTTCACCGGATGTTGCCTTGAGGTATTCCACATTATCGCCTCCTGTAGCAAGCAGGCTTTCCAGACTAATCAAATTCTCAGGTCTGTCGTCGACCAACAAAATTCTGACATTATACGCGTGTTGCACGTCGAAAATATTGGGTATTTCGCTCGTTTGTGTCATTCAATGGCTAATAAAAATTCCTGAATTCTTTTTAAGCTAAAAACAGTACAATCTGGCATTATGTCTATTGCCGATTGTGGCATACTTTGAACTTCTGCCTCTGCAGGGTTCTGCACAATGGTCACACCACCGTTCTTTTTAATCTGCAATAAACCCTTACTGCCGTCTTTATTGGCTCCACTTAACAGGATGCCCGCTACTCTGTCTTTATAGACTTCGGCAGCGTTGATAAAAGTTACGTCAATTGAAGGCCTGGAATAATTCTCCAGTTCGGAATCATCTAATGAGAAGGTTCCGTCCCTCTCCAAAAGAACGTGATAATTTGCTGGAGCAATATACATATGCCCGGGCAAAATGGTTTTTTTTTCATCTACCTCTTCCACGGTAAGCGCCGTTCTTTTTTGATAAAGATGTACCAGGTCGCTGTTAAAGTTCTTTAACCGATGCAATACAAGCAATATTGGAGTACTATAGCTGGCAGGAAGACATTCAATTATAGTCATGGATGCCTGAATACCTCCCCATGATCCACCAATGATTATTAAGTCAACTAGCTTTCTCACAACACTTTCCGGTAAATCCTGTTTTCTTTATTTACGAAATTATAATTTTTGTTTATCTCTGACAGGAATAATGTTTCTTTCTTTCCTAAGCCTAAGTACCCTAACGTAACAAGGCTTTCATCAAACAATTTAAATACCCGATCTTGTAACTCTTTAGAAAAGTATATAAGTACATTCCTACAGACAATTAGATGAAATTCATTAAATGAAGAGTCCGTCGCAAGGTTATGCGGATAAAAGACTACATTTTTTATCAGCTTTTCGCTGAATTTCAAACTACCATAATTGCTATGGTAGTACGATGAAAACTCTTTTTTACCACCAGCGGCATAATATGCTGCAGTATATTGGGCTATGTTTTTGGCCGAATAAATGCCTTCTCTGGCTTGTCGAAGTACTTTTTGGTTAATATCGGTGGCATAAATTTTAGACCTGGAGAGTAATCCTTCTTCTTCAAGCATAATTGCCAAAGAAAAAAGCTCCTCACCGGAAGAGCATCCTGCATCCCAAATTTTAATATGAGGATAGGTTGAAAGAATAGGCAAAACAGTTTTCCTCATAGAAAGGTAAAACTCAGGATCACGAAAAATTTCGGTCACATTGACGGTGATTTCCTGCAGAAAACTTTCAAAAAAGAAACTGTCCTCAAGGGTATTGGCCTGG
>JBGSXH010000708.1:0-4142 GCA_041751515.1 Cyclobacteriaceae bacterium
GTATTTGACAAGATTCAGTCCTGTTTCTTTTGTTCTTACAGGACTGTTCTTTGCACCAGGGTACAGAATGCCAGTCGAAACATCTTTTAGCAAAGTATCGTCAACTTCTTTATTACTTCCATAGCGAGCTGCATACTGAAATGCCATCTTTGCCTGATCGGTATAGGACGCCGGATCTAGCGGGTCGGCACCATAGGCCAGCGGTGCATTCTCAGCATCCCTCATATCTTCCGGATAGGTTGCCATGAGCCAGGGAGGAATCGTTTTTAAACAAGCCAAAATCTCTATGCCTTCTTCCTGCATTCTCTGGTAAATAAGATCGTAATCCCAGCCGCCGCTTTCTGTCGGGTTAAATGCATAAACACCTTTGTTGGTCTCAAGCCTTTCCCAGTCCATATAGTGTCGAATAGCTGAAAAATTTCGCAAGGCTGCTACTTTTTTTTCATTAATGAACCTTCCCCGACCACCGTCTACCACGTCCCATTCAAAAGCGTTGACGCCAAATGTGTTTCTAAGCTTCACTTTGCGTGATACGTTTTTAGTAAGCAAAGGCTCACCGGGTGTATGCTCGCCGTACAATTCTATTTCCGAAGGATAATTAGAGGCCCCGCGAATGATCAGATACCGTATATCTTCAATAGGCTCAGCCAAAGTAAAAACTTCAGGGTTTTCAGGATCTGGACCCACCCAGGTGTCGTATCGCTCACCGGTGAAGGTGGCTATAGGGATACGTTCCCAGTCTCTATTGATAACCAATAGCTCCATTGGTTCGTCAAAGGTACCTTGCCAGTCATAAAATTTTATGCGTTTGATGACCATTTCTTCATCTTCCAGCAAAGGATAATAAGCGTCAAAATCCTGCAACACTTTACCCCAGGTTCGTTCGATACTTTGATCAATAATTCCATCAAATAAGGCTGCAATATTGTCCTGAGCACTGTTTAGCTGATACCATCTATCGGGCTGTATTTCAATTTTTGACATCCCTTCAGGTGCTTCCGATATATCATCTTCACTACTAAAATAATTAAATGTATGTTTAGCTTTAGCAAAGGTCAGCGCCGACTGCTGACTGTCATTATCGCTATTACTACAAGCACATAAAAGAATGGTGATGATGAAAGATAGATAATGCCTCATTAAAATATATGGAATGACAAATGAGTGTTTGATAAAAAAATAAATTGCCGGATGCAATGTTCAAAATTTGAATTGGGGAAGATAAAATAACAGTTTCAATTCAAACAATCTATTATTATGAAAGCACAATTATGGCTTTCTTTGTATAAAAATAACGAAGTATCGCGGCTTTCCAATGGCAATCGGCGAAAACAAGTATGAAGTTCATTATTATATCCCTTTCTTTTATAAGCATAGCTCTCTTCTTAACGGTTCAAATTCCGCCTAATGAGACATTTTGGTTCTTAGGTTTTTTATCCCCGTGTGTACCCGCTGCTTTATTGATCCTTGGTATACTTCTACTCTACAGCATTGCAAAAAAGTCATGGCTTATAGCATTTCCCTTATTGGCATTAGTTTTTGGCTATCAATTTATTCCGAGAACGATTAACTTCAGTTCTGCGGAGGATAGTAAAGGGCGCGATTTTAGCCTTATCAGCTACAATGTGTCGGGCTTTATGGAAGCCCATGTCAATCAGCAGACAGGCAAAAACACGCTAATGGAATGGGTAATTGCACAGGATGCCGATGTCTATAGTTTCCAGGAATTTGCCAATGACGATAAGTCTGAAACTGAAAACTTTGTTGCGCAGCTCGAACAACACTACCCTTACTACAATTTCTCCTCCATAGAAGATGATCGAACTTTTGGTGTAGCCATATTCTCGAAGTACCCTATTATAGATGAAGGAGAAATACTTTTTCGGGGAAAGGAATTTAACCGTGCTGCCTATGCAGACATCGTCATAGAGGACGATACTGCAAGAATTATCAGCATTCACATGGAATCTATGCAGTTGAAGCGAGCTCAAACATTGGGAAACAATAAGAAAGAGAAAGTAAAGCAGTCAATGCAGTATGGTTACTATAAAATGAAGGAAGCCTTCATAGAAAGAAGTTACCAGGCAGACACTATGCTTTCGTTTATTCAGACCTCACCACATCCTGTAATTATAACAGGAGATTTTAACCAAACACCTTACAGCTACGTATACAACAGTTTTGCACAAAAGCTATCGAATGCTTTTACAAGTAAAGGAAATGGGTTTGGCTTTACATATACCGGAAACAAGTTATTTTTTTTAAGGATAGACCATCATTTTTATGACCCATCGTCTTTCAATATACTAGAGTTTAACACGCACAAACAGAAAGTTCTCTCAGACCATTATCCTATAGAAGGATTTTATCAGTTTAAATAGGCTGTCCTTCCTCATATCCCTTCGCGTAATGAGATCAAATGCTCAATTAATGAGTTAACGAAATAATTTTCGCGAAAAATATAAATCATTCATTAACAGGAGCATGAATAACTTAACTAATCTACACTGCATGACACTACTCCTATTTTTAAGGTTTTATCAAAAAAACATATAAAAAGTCATAATATTTTTATACTTTCAGATTGCCTTTTGTAGATATTCGCAATAAAGTAATACACGGCGCAATTACTTATTTTTTCGATTCATGGCTTATTGATTAAAAGATGCAGTCTTTCACATTAAAATTATTGCATGTATTTACATACATGTTGCACCCGCATATTGAAAAAAAATATCGATACTATATTAGGGATAATTATTACTGTCGCCTACTGCAGTTGAGATATTCGATCAAAGATTATATCAATAAAAAACCTTACAAGATTGTACAATACCACGGCGAGTTTCAGCAAGAGTTAACTTTCGTATTGCCTTATGCTTACTGGCATCATTGCAATGGAACCCTATCGAAAACTATTTCTTGCAAACAGACGAAGCCATTTTATTTTTTCAGCGAAAGTCATGAAGAGCGGTTTGAAATGAGGGATTATATGCATTACATGTTTGACTTTAAGATCCCAAACATGACGCATAGCAACGCTTTTAGCTATAAAAAATGGAAGCAGGTTCCATTGAAGGCATATTATAAAAATGATCGTTTTGTATTTAAAAAGCCACTGCTCATTATTGCCAACAAATATAACATAGAATGGGATGAAGCACCTTTAAACTATCTCACAATTCCCACCCTGAATAGAATTATTAACACACTCAAAGAACAGTATCAAATAGTCTACAATAGACCTAAAGCACAGCATATTGTCGCAGATAACAGTGAAATTCTGGAATTGAACGAGATCGATTGGTTGCGAAAAGAGCATCCTGAAGTAATTCTGCTCAGCGACATATATGACGAACACCGGGAAACGGTCCAAAATTTCAACCATTTACAACTATTGGTTTATGCCAATTGCAGCAAATTCATATCAGTACATGGTGGAACTGCTGCACTGGCAAGCTATTTTGGAGGCACAAATATCATTTATTCAAAAAGTGGCTTAGAGCATATTTTTAAAGAATTTGAAACCATTTTCCCTGCATTATCAGGCGCCAAAATTTTATTGGCCAAAGATGAGGAGGTGCTATTCAATACAGTAGAAAATGAATTTGATATTGAAAGAAAACAGGTAAATTATAATTAAATGGCAAGTGGCGAAGATTGGGATTGGCAGCTCGAACCTGAAACAAAGTGGTGGGATTGGAAGCTATTGGAGCTATGGTCCTACAAACATCTCATTTTCGGACTGGTAAGACGTGAGTTTCTCTTAAATTATCAACAAACCATCGTCGGACCGCTATGGATTATGGTGCAGCCGATTCTTACCTTATTCACTTTTGTCTTGGTATTTGGCAAATTTGTAGGTGTGTCAACTGGTACCCTACCGCCGGTACTGTTTTATTTGTCTGGTATCGTATTATGGAACTTTTTTAGCGATGGTCTCTCTGGCACTTCTAATACATTTAGGGAAAATGCTCATATTTTCTCCAAAGTTTATTTCCCTCGCATTATTATGCCCTTATCATTGCTCATCACCCATTTTCTTCGGTTTGGGGTACAGTTCCTGTTATTGCTCCTGGTTATGGTATGGTACTATTCCTTTGGAGGTGTGGCATTTTCAATCAATAGATGGGTCTTGTTTT
>JBGSXH010000709.1:0-5568 GCA_041751515.1 Cyclobacteriaceae bacterium
ATACACATGAAATTGGCATGAGCAGGGAAAAGCACACCAACCGAAGATGAATGATGCGCGTATTTCATAGTATATATACTGCTATACCGATGGAAAAGGAAACCGTAACATTCAAACAGTTGGTAGAGGTAGGATGTGGCATCGATGTCCATAAGGACATAATAGTAGCCACCATTCGTAAAAATGATCAGACTTTCGAAACGCGGGAGTTTGAAGCCTTTACAAGTTCTTTGACAGCGTTAAGAGATTGGTGCAAAACCGAAAAGGTTACGCACATTGCTATGGAAAGCACCGGCATATATTGGAAACCGGTGTTTAACATTATTGAAGATGACTTTGAGGTTATTCTAGTCAATGCCCGTCATGTAAAGAACGTACCAGGCCATAAGACGGACAAGAAGGACAGCCGGTGGCTGAGCAAGCTTTTGCTAGCCGGCCTCTTGAAAGGTAGCTTCATCCCTAATCAAGACATTAGGGAATTGCGCGATTTAGTCCGTTACAAACGCAAGATAACAGATCAGGCTGCCTCTGAAAAGAACAGGATAATAAAAGTGCTGGAGGACGCCAATATAAAACTCAGCAGTGTACTTACTAACGTAGACGGTGCTACTGGCACGAAAATCATCAACGACTTAATAGATGGTCAAACAGATGTGGAAAGCTTAATGCGTCACTATCATGGCAAAATGAAAGCCACCAAAGTGCAAGTGCGCAAAGCCCTGGAAGGTCGATTAACCCCACACCATCAGTTTATGTTAAAGATCGTCCAGCAAAGCGTGCGGGACAAAGAAGCTTTGATAGCAGTACTGGAAGATCAAATTGACCAGGCAGCTCAAGCTTATGAGGTAGAAATAGGCTTGTTGCAGACCATTCCCGGGGTGGGAAAAGACAGCGCCATTAGCATTATTAGCGAGGTAGGTGTTGATATGGAGCGCTTTCCAGATGAAAAGCATTTAAGTAGCTGGGCTGGGATGAGCCCTGGCAATAACGAAAGTGGAGGAAAAAAAAAGCCGTAAAAACACTGCACGGCAATAAAGCCCTACAACGCACGCTTACTGAATGCGGCTGGGGGGCCACACGTAAAAAAGATAGCTATTTGCGGGCAAAGTATCATAAGCTCGCCGCAAGAAGAGGTAAGAAAAAAGCACTGGTGGCCATAGGCCATAAAATTATTGTAGCAGCTTACTTCATTATAAAAAACAAAGAAGAGTACAAAGAACCCAAACAACGACAAGACCCTATGAGCAAACAACGGATGGCTAAATACCACCTCAAACAGATAAGAGCATTGGGATTTGATATCTCAAAAAAATATTTAGTTCCTACTCAATGAGTAGCAGCAAGATCGGATTTTTACTGTCAGGTTCCCTGAACGGGAAGCATTCGTACATGAAATTGATCAGGACTACATAATCAGGTTAAGCACCAACCGATGTTGCCAACTCGTCAAGTAACGGGGGGAGCACGTACATGAAAATTTACTCTCTTAACCTGATTTAAAAACTTGCTAAGATGTAAATATTTAAAATCATATTGAAACTTCAATCAGTGCTTTAAAATATACCTTAAAGCCTTAAAATACATTCACATGAAATGATAAGGAAATACGATTGGCCAGGAGGAAGGTATGAAAGCTTCCAAAGTGGTAAATCATTCAATTGTAGTTAAATAATTAATAACCAAGGACCAGCAAAAGCTGGTAATAAATAAAGAATGCTGATGCAAAACACATATTATAAATATTACAATCTCCTGCTGCTGGGGGCGATTTCTTTCTCTGCGCTGGCTTGCTCCAATGCCACCGCCGATGATGAAGCTGAAAAGGCATATGAACTCATTCGGATCAATCAATTAGGTTTCTACCCGGAAGGACCGAAAGTAGCGGTCATTGCTGCTGCTACAGATGACAATGCTTTTCATGTGCTTTCGGTGGATGATACTGATACCTTGTATACCGGAAACTTGAGTGGGGAGAGAACATCGCCCTATTCAGGAAAAACCACCCGAATTGCACATTTTTCCGATTTCAAACAGCCAGGTTCTTATAAACTGCATGTTGCTGGTTTGGGGAATTCATACTCGTTCAGCATTCGGGAAAAGATCTATGAAAAGCTTGCTCAGGCATCAGTTGAAGGATTCTATCTTCAGCGCATGTCCGTTGAATTGCCGGAAAAATATGCCGGACAATGGGCCAGAGCAGCTGGCCATCCGGATACTGTGGTAGTTATTCATGCTTCCGCAGCCAGCGAAGACAGGCCGGAAGGTAGCACCATTGCTGCACCAAAAGGCTGGTACGATGCTGGCGATTATAATAAATATATCGTCAACAGTGGCATTACGATGGGCACATTGCTTTCCGCCTACGAGGATTTTCCAGCTTTTGCAAACGATTTTTCGCTCAATATTCCTGAGCAGGACAATGACCTGCCAGATTTACTCGATGAGGTGTTGTATAATCTGCGCTGGATGCAGGCCATGCAGGATCCTGCAGATGGCGGCGTTTACCATAAACTTACCACCGCTGATTTCGAAGGCATGGTGATGCCGGAAGAGGCTACCAATACCCGCTATGTCGTCAAGAAAACGACAGCAGCGACTTTGGATTTTGCTGCAGTAATGGCACAAGCGGCAAGGGTTTATGCCAATTTCGATGCGCAATTGCCTGGTCTGGCAGACTCCTGCCTGCAGGTAGCAACATCCGCATGGAAATGGGCAGAGAAAAACCCGGCAGTATTGTATGACCAACCCGCGATGAACGAGGATTTTTCTCCCGCTATCACTACTGGTGCCTACGGTGACGGAGATGTCAGCGACGAGTTCATCTGGGCTGCTGCAGAATTGTGGATATCAACTGGCGATGAGCAATATAGAGAACATATAAAGCCAATGGGTGAAGACGAGCAAATGCCGCTACCAAGCTGGGCGCAGGTGCGCAGTCTGGCTTACTATTCCTTGCTAAGACACCAGCAAACGTGGAAGGAAAATGAGCCTGAAATGCTGAAAAGCATGAAGAGCCAATTAAAAACGATGGCCGATGGCCTAATGGAGAACCATCAGGAAAATGCTTATGCTACCATTATGGGAGGCAGAGAAAAAGATTTCGTTTGGGGCAGCAGTGCGGTAGCAGCTAATCAAGGTATAGCACTACTTCAGGCATATAAGATGTTTGATGATAAAAAATACCTGGAGGCGGCCTTATCAAATCTTGATTATCTATTGGGACGAAATGCCACTGGGTACTCCTTTGTCACCGGTTATGGTCATAAGACGCCGATGTTTATCCATCATCGACCTTCAGAGGCAGATGATAATGAGGAGCCCGTACCCGGTTTGCTTTCAGGTGGCCCCAACCCCGGGCAGCAGGACGAATGTGATTACCCCTCTGATGCGGCCGATGAGTCTTTTGTGGATGCCGAGTGCTCATATGCTTCTAATGAAATTGCCATCAACTGGAACGCACCGCTGGTATACCTGGCTATGGCGATTGAATCATACCATCAACAGGACAATAAAAAGTAATGGAAGGACGCCAACTATCTTGAAGCACTTATGAAGAAGTTAAATCAATATATCATTCATTCAGGCATATTGATGTTATGCTTATTTATATATCAGACAGCTATGGCGCAAGAGAAGATCAAAATTGCCTGTGTAGGCAATAGCATCACGGAAGGGTCCGGTTTACAACAAAGCTACCCCCAAAGGTTGCAGGCAAAAGTGGGGCAGGGGTATGAGGTCAAAAACTTTGGTGTCAGCGGGAGCACCTTGTTGAAGAACGGGGACTTTCCCTACTGGCGTTCAAACGCTTACGAAGCGCTCATGTCATGGGCACCGGATGTCGTTATCATTAAGTTTGGCACTAACGACTCCAAACCACAAAACTGGCTTTATAAGGCTACTTTTTCCACCGACTACCTGTCATTGATTAATGCTTTACAATCCTTGGAATCTGCCCCGGACATTTACCTTTGCACACCTCTGCCTGTTTTTCAGGACGTGGCGGGCATCAATGAAAATACGGTCAAAAACGAAGTGATTCCGTCGGTGAGGCAGGTGGCGAAGGAAGCCAGCTTGCCTGTCATCGATCTTTATACCACTTTTATTAATAAAGCCGACTTTACTTATGATGGGGTGCACCCTAACGATGAGGGTGCTGAACTGATGAGCGAGACGATATATCGGTCAATTAAGCAGACAGCGGTGTTCAGTGATAAGGCAGACGAGTAGCGTAGGGTCTCCTATGGAACACATTAAATATATGAGCTATGAAGCACATTTATAGAGAAATAACCCCGCTAAACCAGGGCGACTGCTTTACTTTATTTAAGCGAGAGAAAAAGTGCTTTGACTTTCCCCTTCATTTTCACGAGGAGTTTGAGCTGAACTTCATCGCTAATGCTGCAGGTGCGAAAAGAATCGTCGGAGACAATACGGAAGTCATTCAGGAATATGATCTTGTACTGCTAGGCAGCAATTTGCCTCATGCCTGGTTTACCCATGAGTGTACTACTGAAAACATTGCTGAAATAACCATACAGTTTCACCGGGATCTTTTTGACGACAAATTACTCCGCCGTAATCAGCTGAGCCATATAAAAGCCCTGCTCGACCGGGCCTCCAGGGGTATTTCCTTTTCCCAGAATGCCATAGAGGTATTCAAACACCGCATGGCACTGCTCACAACTAAAAATGGGTTTGACTCTGTACTGGAGCTGTTGTCCCTGCTGCACGATCTCTCGCTCAGTCGAAATACGCGGACACTTTCGACCCTTTCATTCACCAATGAAAGATTGCATCATAACTGCAATCGCATAGAGAAAGCCTTTGACTACATGGAAGCACATTATGAAAAGGAGATTTCACTATCGGATGTTGCCAGAGTAGTCAATATGACACAGGTTTCTTTTTGCAGGCTGATAAAAAAACGGACCGGTAGAACCTTTATCGATAGTCTTAATGAAATTCGACTGGGACATGCTTCCCGTTATCTCATTGATACCTCCGAAACCATTTCAGAAATATCTTTCAAATGCGGCTTTAATAATTTGTCATATTTCAACAGGGTTTTTAGAAAAAAGAACGGCTGTACACCTACCGATTTTCGCCTGAGTTATTCTGGAAACAGGGTTTTTATATGATTTAACTACATAGTATCACTATTTTTATGCTACCATAATCACCAGTCGAGAATGCTTCATTTTGTTGCCAGCATTTAACTGCCGACCCCAGTATCATTTAATGGATATAGGTCCGGTTGATACCTGTATTGCGGTCACTGTCTTGTCTTTATTTTCCTAAAGCAGCTTGCAGCGTTAAATCCGTACTTGAAATGTTGAAGTATTAGTCTTGCGAACACAGAAGTTGACTATGTGAATGAGGACATAGCACTAAGTTTGTCAACACCTAGGCAACATGCAAAAAAAGCCACCACACTGCCTAAAGATCAAAAAACTAAAATACCTATATTTTTGCAACACTTGGACAGAAAAGCGAGCTGAAAAAACTAAATTGACCGACTGTAACGAAGCTTTAATATAAATGACGATAAATAGATTGAAACCAAGAAAG
>JBGSXH010000710.1:0-1881 GCA_041751515.1 Cyclobacteriaceae bacterium
CCACTACATTTCCGAAGCCTATAGCTTTAAACATCAACTTCAAACTAGGGTCTTGTAGGCTGCTATTATTCTTAGGGACAATCACTGTGCTGGTCTTATTCCTAATCTGCAGCAGGGTTTCGAAAAGAATATGATCCTGATGATTGTGAGTAATGATGATGTAGTCGATCTTATCGGGCAAGTCCTTGTAGCTATAGCGCGAAATTTCGGCATCATAGCCATAGCTGATTACGGGGTCAGACAAGATGGAAATACCATTAAATTCCAGCAGAATGCAGGCATGTCCAAAATAGCGCATCCTAATACCATTTCCCCTGTAGTTTCCGTCAAAGGGTGGTTCTTCTTCCGTAAAGAACGACTTGAATTTTTCTTCTTCGGTTGCTGTCTTTATATTAAAGGCCTTTTTCAAATAGTTATAGGACTTCGGCGTTCTTCTAGCTTCAAAAAGATCATCAATGGCTTTTTCGTTGAAAGGCATATCCACGAATAGTACATCATTATTTGGAAGCCTGGGCGTACTTAGCATAAAGGGGCGCTCGTCATTAAAAATTAGGTACAAGGCGAGGCTTTGCGCTGATTTATCGTAGAATTCACTTTCGTAAAGCAGGGGTTCAAAAAACCTGAAAGATGCCTGATTATTCAAATCATAAGTTAGCTCTACAAAGCCCTTGAGGACCTCCGGTATACGTTCGTAAAAGTCGTCAAGGGAGTGTCCATCTGTCTTGGCAAGCATTAGATTCAGCACCCTTATGGCCTTGGCCAGCTCAATTTTATTAGAATGTTGCTTCAATGTTTTTTCTTTCAGCGCCATCACATTTTGCAGTTCGTCTTGTTCAAAGTCCATAAAGGGCCCACCTAGCATTTTCGGGTTCTTAGAGGCGCTCATATGTATGAATGGAGACATAATGTACGAATCAATGATTTGCAAATGCCTGTCCATAATGTTCATGGCGGCTGTGGCAGGAGACACCAGGTGAGGCCATGCATACCAGGAGTCATATAAAGGTTCAGCTACTACATTGTTTTTTAAATACACCTTTTTCATAGTCAAAAGTCAAATTCAATTTTAGAAACAGATGGGTTTACTTTCTTGTACTCCAGCTCAATCCCCGCTATTGGCTTCGTATGCAATGAATCGAGATCATTGAGCAAGTGATACCATTTGTAGAGAAACAATTCGGCGGTCTCTCTATGAAAAATGTCTTTGTCGTATTCGATAATCAGTGTTAGTCTGTCTTTTTGCACAATACCGTGAAACCACAGGTCAGTCTTGGAGGATCTCATTTTCATAGGAATCTCTTCCAACTCCAGATCTTGCGAGAAACTGACCAACTCAAAAGTGTTAGCATGCCAGGTGAAACCCACATCAAACAAGGGGTTCCTGTTCGGAGTGAATTGATAGTTAATATCTTCCAATATCTTATCAAAGGGGTAGTACTGGTATTCGAGCATCTCAAGAAGCCTCTCGTGCTCCTGTTTGATGAACTGACCTATTTCGAGGCTGGTATTTATCTGGGTGTAAAAGGGTAAGGTATTAACATATAGACCCACCTGGTTTTCCAATTCTATTTGGTCACGTCCGGTTACAGCCGTACCGACTATTACACTATTGCTTCCAGAAAGATTGTGTATAAGCACTTTGATGGAGCTCATGATGACAGCGTAAAGCCCAACCTCCTGCTTTATCGCATAGTCTTGCAGTGAAGACAGATTTGTTGCCTGCTCTACAAAATCTCCGCTATAGGTTCGTTTTGATGGCCTTGGATAATCCAATTGCAGGTCGGCCTGAGCACCAGCCTTCTGGAGGTGCGTTTTCCAGAAAGCACTTAGGTTATCTCCTTCTTTTTCGAGGTATGACACTTCCCACACGGCAAAATCGCG
>JBGSXH010000711.1:0-2979 GCA_041751515.1 Cyclobacteriaceae bacterium
GATATTACCATCAACAAAAACATGGTACCTTTCGACGATAAGTCACCATTTGTTACCTCAGGTATGCGCATAGGAACAGCGGCAGTTACCACACGAGGCCTCATGGAGCAGGACATGCTTAAAATTGTAGGTTATATCGATAGCGTAATTACTGCGGCCGAAAATGACCAGGAAGTTGCTACGGTTAAAGCTGAAGTAAACGAATGGATGAAAGGTTTTCCTCTTTATAAATAACCATTGTGTCTATAGAAAAAGAAATGTCATTTCTGGACCATCTTGAAGAATTAAGATGGCATGTGGTAAGATCGGTAATTTCCATTGCCGTATTTTCCATTCTGGCTTTTGTATCGAAAGATTTTGTTTTTAATACTGTAATTCTAGGACCATCGCGCACCGATTTCTGGACTTATCAAATGCTATGCAGGCTATCCGAAGCCATGCATAGCAGTATCTTCTGCATCTCAGAATTGCCGTTTACCATACAAAGCCGGCAAATGACAGGGCAATTTACCATGCACATTACCTCTTCGTTGGTCATTGGGCTGATAATGGCCTTTCCCTATGCGTTTTACGAAATATGGAGATTTATAAGCCCCGGACTTCACTCTACGGAAAAAAATATTACGAGAGGAGCTGTCTTTTTTGTCTCGTTCTTATTCCTTAGCGGAATCTTATTCGGCTATTTTATTGTTTCTCCATTGTCAATTAATTTTCTGGCCAATTATCGTTTGGATGAAAGTATCCTCAATGAGTTTGATATAATTTCCTATGTAAGTACTATTTCAATGTTAGTACTGGCATGCGGCATTATGTTCCAACTACCGGTAGTTGCTTACTTTTTGTCGGAAGCTGGCTTTATAACACCACAAATTATGCGTGCCTATCGAAGACATGCTTTTGTAGTGATCCTTGTTCTGTCGGCTATATTAACACCACCGGATGTCATTAGTCAGATGCTGATTGCCTTACCTTTGTTAGTATTGTATCAGGTAAGCATCTCCTTATCTGCAATGGTTTTGCGTAGAAAAACGAAGAAGTTAAAAGAAAATAACTAAAAGGATGGAAAAACAAGTTGTTATCGGCAGTGATCATGCGGGCTTTGAGCTGAAGGAAAAAATGATCGCTTATTTAAAAGCCAATCATTATCACGTAGAGGATTTCGGCACCAACAGCCCCGATTCGGTGGATTATCCTGATTTTGCACATCCGGTCGCCAATGCAATTGAAAATGGCAATGCACCGCTGGGCATACTCATTTGTGGCAGCGGTGTGGGCGTTTGCATTACCGCAAATAAACACGTTGGCATTCGTGCTGCATTAGCCTGGACCAAGGAAGTGGCCACTCTTGGAAGACAACACAATGATGCCAATATCGTTTGCCTGCCTGCCCGATTCATCGATGAAAGTGAAGCCAAAGGGATTATTGATGCCTTTTTAAATACTGAATTTGAAGGGGGAAGGCATGCCACCCGCGTGGGTAAAATGCAGTGCTAAGGTTAATAGATTAAACTGCTTTTATTCCTGATAGACGTAAACGCCCGGTTCAATTTCTTTGTACCGGGTTTTTAGTATAGGAATATACTTTTGAAAGGCAGGAAAAATTTCATTTTCGTCCACGATTATTTCTGGATAGTCTTTTTGCAAAGCCCTGTAAATCGCTGTCAGATTATCATAATAGCCCAATTCTTCCAATTGAAGTTTGCTAATGGCATAGTTATAATATGGCGTGGCGAGGGTGGCATTTTCATATAAAGATATTTCATCGCCAATCACCCATAATCGCTTGTCATTCACCTGCTCTTTTAATGGATGCTCCTGTACGAGCAAGTCATCATACTGGAGATAGTCGGTGATATTATACCAGTTTTTAGCACTTCCATACACAGCAAAAACCATATATCCGATGAATAACGTAAGCATAATTTCGGCTAAATAGCGTCTTCTAATCAGTAAAAAATAATGCGTCAGGTAGAATGCCATCGGTATTACCAATACCATTAAATGGTAGGGAGCCCTGCGGTGAATGAATATCCATGAGAACAGTCCCATCACCAAAAAGAAAAGCATCGTTTGCTGAATTCGTACCTGCTGATTATTGTAGCGTAAAGCATCAAAAATTTTATAGAAGGACAGCAGTATAAAGATGCCAGGGACGATAAGTACTAATCCCAAAGTTCCAAAATTCAGATAATTGTAACTTTTTAATGCAAATGAGGCATAAACAAAGCTGAGATAAAATTCATAAAGTGCTCCATGCCAATAGTAATAAATGGAAACTAGCACAATAGGAATCAAAAAGCCGTAAAAAAACAACATGTATTGCCTGGCCCTGGTCCCGGTAAAGAACAGATAGACTAGTAAAGTACTGAAAACAAAAAGAAATGAAGGCAGGTAGAAAAGTGTAGCTACGCTTAAAAAAAGCCCGGTGAGCAAAATGTTTTCATCATTTGAACGACTTTCGACCTGATAGAGTAGCTTGTTAAGGGATAACATGACAAATGTAAGGCCGATAAGCGCAGGAGAAAGCGTTAAAAAGTCAAAAAACATGTTCATGAGCAATGCATACATTAATGCCGGAACATAGGTGTTTTCGTTATAGGCTTTGTTTCTTAAAAGAATTACGTTAAATATGGTAGCCTGAACAATGACAAGAAAAAAGGCGATGAGTTGGTAGGCAAGCTGCGAGCGACCAAACAGCCAATCGAGTCCTGCATAGGTAAAGGCCGCAAAAGGCGCGAGATTATCAAGCAAGTCCCGGTACATGATTGCTCCAGTGCTCAGTCGCTCTCCTGCGACCATCCAGCTTAGCTCGGGGAGCGTTAGCGGCAGACTGCCCATAAAGGCAGAGAGCCGGAATAAAGCCAGCAGCACTATGAGCACCACTATGCGATAAGGATCGTTAAGTCTGAAGAAGCTGAGCAAGCCTATGCGTTTTATATAAAATGAACTGCACTATTAGCAGCACGAAATTAGGCTATT
>JBGSXH010000712.1:0-10357 GCA_041751515.1 Cyclobacteriaceae bacterium
CCAAAGTAAAGTGCCAATCCATGAGAAGAAATATTGAAGCCAAATACATTGTTCATTGCTTCGATAAACGCTATACCGTCGCCACTTTCACTTATTTTAGTCACAGGTCCGAATGAGAAGACATGTATTTCATCTGGGCTACTGGGCTCAATAAAATAAGCCCCCGTTGCAATATTTGTAGATGTATAGCCATTTAAAATACTGTCTGACTCAAAAATGACAGTATAGCTGTTATCTGAATATGGCGCTGTCAGTTTGATTGTACTTGCCTCCTCATCAACAAAGCCCGTCAGTTTCCATTGGGTGCCGACCAAGGGTAAAGCAGCATAATCTGGATTACGGGAAATTTGATCTAATGCAACTACATCTCCAGCCGCAGGAACGACATCATCTTCCTGACAACCTGCCAAAAGCAAAAGAACCAGGGCAAGCATCACTAAACTTCTTCTTCCTATCAATTCCATTGTAATGTTATCAACGTAGGTATTAATCATACAGATAGATTATCGGACTTGGCCATCCCGCTATATCGAGTAGTATTTCATCTTCATCAGCTAGCTGGATTTCTGTCAAATCGAAGCTCGTTGTATTAGTTATTAATGCTTCACATGGATCGTTGTCTTCTAGTTTCAGCCTTAAGCTACGTCTTGGTGGCACTCCTTCAAAATCCCCGGCATCTATTAATGCGGTAGCGATACTTCCACATCCTCCGCCATATCTTATCATTAATACAAGACAATTTCCATCAAGGTTGATGTCTTCAAAATCGAAATCATCTCCCTCACTGCTTGCAAATAAATCGTTATCAACGACTACTTGTTTACAATCATCTTCAAGGATAGCATCGTCTTCTTGACAGGCACACAAAAGCAATATACTTATGGCAAAAATCCAGTATTTTGGATCAGTTATATTGGTGACAATAGTTTTCATCCATTAAGGTTTTGACTCGCAATTCTTTCAATTTGTATGATATCGCTAGTCATATGCAAAATCGTTAGCAATTTAAATCTTTATTAAGTTAAATAAATTGGCCTAAAAAGAATAATTTATTAAATATCAATTAGGAGATGCGACTTTAACTCACCACAATCACTACTTTTTGGACACTTAAACATTCATGACAGTTGTATTGCAATCGACTTTTCAAGCTGACAAGCCTTAGCTGGACCTCAAAGCCCACTACTCCCGCGCAAAGGATAGAACGGAAAACCCACAGGCCGGCCGGAAAGGTTTGATGACGACCAATGAATGTTTCAGGTGATTGATGTCATCTTGCACCAATGTAGCTTCCGGCCGAGGATTTGGAGAGATAGCCTGGCCCGCAGGGTGCGCCCACATAGCAATAATAATTTGATAATCGGATGAAAATCATGTCATCATTGCCTGATGTTGGTGCTGACATTTTTCAGTGCCAGGACGATGGAGCATAAAAGTATTGCGGGGAACACTGCCAGCCACCAGGCTTCGACATTGAAGCGCCAGGAGGAAATGATTTTCCCGAGGCTGGGCGACTCGGGAGGCATGCCGATGCCCAGGTACGAAAGGGTGGCTTCCAGCATGATCAGCGAGGCGACGCCGGTACAGAAGACAATGACTAAAAGCGGTAAAATTTCGGGTAATATGTGCTTGTACATGATGCGGAAATGAGGAAAACCCAATGCCCTTCCTGAAGCTACAAAGTTATTTTCCCTAATTTTTATCACCTGCCCTCTGACCAGCCTGGCGGGTTCTGTCCAGTAAAGACCGATGATTAAGACCATGACGGTGCTTAGAGAGGGTTCAAAAAAACTCAGAAATGCTAAAATGAGCAGCAAAAAAGGGAAAGCACTTAATATTTCAATGGTTTTGAGAATAAGATGATCGAGCGGAAAGCCAACGGCGCTGTGGGTGTATTTTTCCGAAAGCCAGATGAAGAAAATGCATAACGGAATAAAGATGAGCGCCGGTTGCAGCCAAGGCCAAAGGAAGTCGCCGACAGGCATTTGCAGCGGTAAATACACAAACCAATAGGCTACAAAAAAGAATAAAATGAGCGCCAGGAAGCTTGTCCAGCTTTTGATTCGCAGTCCTTTATTATTGAAATACCCTGAAAGCAATCCTAATAATGTTCCGATAATGAGGATCATCATCATGCCGCCGATGCTCATTAGCAGCGATGTTCGCAAGCTGAGCATGAGGCTATGGAAAACATTGCGACCCAGATGGTCTGTTCCTGCCCACATAAATATACCGTTGACGGTGGAAAACGGTGGCTGCAAGATGGTGCTGCCCATGGTATTTTGAGCGTTATAAGAGATACTCACAGGGTCAATAAGCAAGTGTGTCAATACGGACATTATGCACAAAGCAAGCAGATACCCTACACTCCACCAGGTGCCCGGGGGCTTTTTCCATCGATATTCCAGCTGCCGACCTTTACCCATACTGCACACGTGGATCTAACAAGCGATAACCGACATCGGCCAGTACATTGACCACAAGGGTAAATGTACCGATGACCAGGGTGATGGCCAGCACGATGGCATAGTCGCGCATCATGATGGCATCGGCCAGTAGGCGGCCGGTGCCGGGCAGCGAAAAGATAATTTCCACCACTATAGCGCCACTCACCATGGCCGGCAGGGCACCTGTTATGATGGTCAATAAGGGAGGAAATGCGTTTTTCAGGGCGTGGTGGTACCAAATCTGCCATTCGCTCAATCCTTTGGCGCGGGCCGTTTTTATATAATCCTCCTCACCCAGCTCCTGAAATGCTCTAAAACTTTGCAGGAAAGCGTAAGGAAATACAATACCTACCAAAGCAAGACAGGGCAAAACCAGGCTGCTGAAAGTAATGTCATAGCCAATAGTAATAATAGGAAACCAGCCCAGAAAGCGTTGATCTGCAAAAATAATCATCAATAACAAAGCGAGGAGAAAGCCGGGAATGGCCTGACCAGTATACGCTAATGCATTGGCAAGCCTTATCGCCCTCTGACTTTTATTTACCCATAGCCAGCCAGCCAGCATTATAGCGAGTAGCCAGGAAATTAGTAGGGCCATAGCGCCTAGCCATACACTGTTTTTAAGCGCAGGGGCAAGCAACCTGCTCACCGGCTTCCCGGAAAAATAACTTTGCCCCAGCGTTCCCTGGAACAAGTTGCTACAGAATACATGAAATTGATTATGGGAACCATGCCAGATGAAGCGTGGCAAAAAGTGCTGCCATCGGATATTTGCAGTGCTTATTACCGCATTATCGTAAGCTTTTGCTGAATTAACACGCTCAGCCTCCAATGCCTGCATGGCTGCAATGTATGCCTTTTTACCTTCATTCAACTTTAGCGCCAACAATACATCAAGCACTTCCTTTGTTTTTTGCCTATCATGATACAGGACAGCTAGCTTCTTAAAAGCTGTAAAGTCAGGATGGCTGGAGAGATAACGTAAAGTATCAGGAAAAATGGCCGGCAAAATTGAGTAATAGAATACCGGCAAATCCAAACTGTTTCTCTGCTGGAAGCTCTGAAAAGCGGCCTCCGCAGCCAAAGGGTCAACATAGCGGTCGAAGACATTTTGCTCCTGCATTTGCCTGATGCCAGGTGTATTATTGAGCACCAGCAGTAAGATTAAGATAAGCAGGCCGAGCGTTGGAAATATAATAAGAAATCTGGAACACAACAGCCGCAATATCACTCTTCTTTCAGTTTAAATGTTTGTAATTGGTAGCCTTGGTTAATGCCTGAAATCGCATAGGGATCAAAACGGCGGTGGATGGCTATTCTATGCTGCTCAAAATATAAGAAAATCATTGGAATTTCTTCATGCATAATTTCCTGAAATCTTGATAATTGTGCTTTTAGCGCGGCTGCTTCGCTGGCGACAACCATGGCATCGACCAGACTGTCGCTTTCCTGAGTGCTAAAGCCAGTATAATTGGCACCTCCCTTTTGAGCGCTTTCAGAATGTAAAATCCCTTTGAAATTAAAGACAAACGGATTGCCTGTTAGCGACCGTACGAATAACTCAAAATCGTGATTTCTGAGCCTGTCTGACATGAGTTTGTTCTCTACTGCCTTCAAAGACAGCGGAATGCCTATTTGCCTCAATGACTGCTGCAGCATAATGCCAATATCTTCATCAATATTATTGCCGGAACGGTACAATAAACTTAAATTGAGATATTGTTTCTGTCCCTCAACTATTTTACTCCAACCCTGATCATCAAAGCTCCAGCCCGCAGCCTGAAGATAATGCTTGGCACTGTCCTGATTAAATATATAGGCTTTGAGGGCTGCATGATGCATCTTTTCGTTATCCGGACTGATGATGCTCGTGGCCACCTTAGCATAACCTTCCTCCAGGATATCAATCATACTTTGGACGTCTGTCAGAAAAGCCAGTGCCTTGCGTGTGTTGCTATCTGACAATTTAGACAGCCGTGTATTGAGGCCGATATACCGAAACTGATGGCTTTCTGGTGTATAAAGCTCAAATTGTTCCTGAACTGCTTCTGAAGATTTGAGTCTTTTAAATGCATTGCCCGGAATGTTATCCATGACATCGAGTTCTTCATTTCTGAGTGCGGTCAATGCTGCGGCAATGTCAGGAATAATTAGAAAATTAATTTCTTCAGGATAAGAAGCGAGGTAAGGCAATGATGATGATAGCTCGTTGAGCCAATGATTTTCCTTTCTTTTCAAGGCAATGCGCCTGCCTTCTTCTATTGTTTGAATGGTATATGCACCGGAACCTGCAAAGCCTTCGGGGTTATTGAGGTAGTTCGTAATAAAGGAGGAAAATGAAGCGCTTTCTTCCGCTGGAATGGATGAGATTTCCGCCAGGCTATAAGGATCAAGCACTTGTTCAGGATCGAGGAGATGTTTGGGCAAAACGTAAAAATCACCGCTGGCCAGCTCCATACCGGAGCTATAGCCTTCGCAGTGAAATTTAAATTGTTGTGCGCTTTCTCCCAACCGAAACTCCCGGATAAAAGAGAAATAGGGACTGATCAGCTCATTAGGAATACCCTCAAGACGGATAAGTTTTAAGGTAAATAAAACATCTTCCGCAGTGACGGGCGTACCATCTCCCCAACGGGCTTCAGGACGCAGTTGATATTGTATGATAGTCGAGGAATCAGTTACAATCAACTGCGGATTATCCTGGGCAAGCAAGGGTTTAATTTGCCCGTCCCTATAATCCACAGTCAAAAGCGACTGAAAAACTAAACTAATTATTTGATTTGAAATACGATCAGAGTAACCGTTGAGCGGACTTAAGATGTTAGGCCCCTTTTCAAAACGACTAACGACTGTATTTTCGTTGCCACCAATATCATCAGATTGATTGCAAGCGTATGCAAACAAAGCAACTGATAATAAAATAACTTTCTTGAATGTCATATATTAAGAGTAATTCTCAAATATACAACTTATAGAAGTTTGTAGAAATTAATCTTGCCAAGCACCAGTTCCTCCGGAAGTGGTAAATGTTTGTTCAGTACTATCTTTTTCTTTATTGACAGTCTCTTTCTCATTCCCCTCAATAGCACCAAGCTGTAATAGTAAATATAATAATATCGCAGTCATAATATTTAGTTTTAGTTAATCACTTACCAAATGTCTCAAAAAAATTTCATATAATTATGGAAAATATTGCTTAAAAGTAACATCATATTTGAGATACAAAATTAATAAATTTATACAAAAAGCAGGTTATTAGTTGAAAGAAATTAGTAAAATACTATTTTTAGTAACAAGGTCAGAAAACAATATTTTTGCGTTAAAAGAAATATACCTCTCTGATTTAGAAAATGACTTATGCAATTTAGTTTTAGAAGGAAATATCGATGATACAAAAGCTGCGACCTTATTATATAATTGCAGCAAGGCCCATCCTAAATTTAAAATGCTAAAAAGCAGAGTCAAAAAGAAACTATATGACCTGATTCAACTATCGCAATTGGAAGTTTTTGGCAAGAAAAATTTAGATCGCAAAGAGAAAGAAAGCCTCGAATCCATTTACAAAGGAACAATACTTACATATTCATCTGAAATGCTTCTTGGCGAAAAACTATTGCAAAAAGCACTCAAAATTGCTAACTCCTATGAGCTAACAGCATTGTCAATACTTGCAACTGAAAAGCTTAAATATATATATGCTCAATTTGGAAACGAAAAATCATACAAAGAAATAACTGTAGAGCTTCAGCGACTTCGCCAATTAAAACAAATCGAAGACGAAGCATATGATATATATTTTTCTGCTAAACTTGAATTAAACAAATCCATCACCTCCAGAAAAGAATACCTTCCAAAACTATCTCCTCAGCTTAATTTTTTAGAAAGTAGTTGGAACAACACAGGTTCCAATAATATTTTTAACAATTTTTTTAAACTAAAAATATGGCTCAATGAATTAGCTGGTAATTATTACAATGTTATAGAACTAGTCAAAGACTCAGAAGATCTAATACAGGCAGGCAAGGTAAACGAAGAGATATTTGACGTTTTATACTTAAAATATATTAGCGTGTATGCCTATTTGAGAGCAAGAAAAATTAGTAACGGTTTGAGATATGCCTTAGAGTACAAATCTTCATTCGATGAAAACTCAAATAATTACTTTGCATTTATGGAAAATTACTTCCTGCTTTCCATGCATGCGCTGGATTTTGGCCTGGCCTATACATTATTGGAAGAAGTTGAGAAAAACCCTGCATTTTTGAAAATCATTCATCAATCCAAAGAACGGTGGAACTTGTACAGGGCCTATTTGCATCTGGTATCGCCACAGACAGCTAAACCAAAAAATTTCAACTATAACGACCTTGTGAAAGCTGTGCCGGTCTATTCTAAGGACAAGCAGGGCTTCAATATTGCTATCCTAATTTTGCAATTCATGCACTACCTTAAAAGTCAGGACATTGAGGCCATTATCTATCGGATTGATAGTTTGCGCAAATATGCTGGCAAGCATATTGTCGACAATAACAACCGTCGCACCCAGGTCTTATTTGAGATGCTGCGCCTCGTGGTAAAGGGCAACTTCGTAAAAGCAGAGGTTTTAAGCTCAACCAGCGAATTGTTTAGTGAGCTAAAAGTTACTCCTCCACCTGGTGATGCTTTTGGTGAAATAGAAATTGTTCCTTATGAGCACTTATGGGCTATATGCCTGGAAAACTTAATCTAATCAATGTTACTTTTTACATCTCTAAAAGCGGCTTTAAATTGATTTGAATACTATTTAAGTATCAAAATTGAGAAATAAAGCCATTTTTTGATGTTACTTTTACCCAAATACTTTCCATGGCAAGTCATGGAAAATCTGTTATATTGTAATCCCTTTTTGACACGAATTGCATGAATTCAATTAATAACACTAACAAAAACGGATAATGTCGTATGGTAATAAGCAAACAAATTATTGGCTCTGGAATGCTAGACCATCATCATTTGCATATGAACAATGAACTTTATACAGAATTGCATAAAGCAAATGAATCTATAGCACATTACCGCGATCAACTGAGGCTGAAAGAGAAAGAATTGCAGGTCCTAAAGCAGCAACGCTTTAGTAATCATCCGGGGCTTACCGGTTGGATTCAGGTAGATAAACGTCTTAATTTAACTTATGTACATCCGGACGTCTCTCTGATGTCCGCAGATATCCTTGCTCAGCCTCTCCATGAAGGCGAAACGCTGACACAAACGTTGGACATAAAATCTTACCAGACTTTTCTGCAATACTTTCATAAAGCCCTACGAGGGCATCATGTCAATGGGGAGAAATGTTTCACGACCATTTCCGGAGAACTACGATGTATCCGCTTTACTTTTTATCCGCCACAGCAACCTGAAGAGCCTGTTAGTATAGAGATCAGAGATATCACAAAAGAGAAAGAGAATAGCTCTCAGCCCAATTTTGTGGTGTCTGATATATTTCATTTGCCCAATTGCACTATGTCTGATGATCTGCACCTGATGGATTTTAACGACGCTTTTGCCACTTTGCTAGACTATGAAAGACAGGAACTCAACAATACATGTTTGTTAGGACTGATTGATCGGGATGAACGACCGGCGCTCATTCGTTTCATTAAGTCGTTGGGGGAATGCAATTTTGGAGAAGGACGGTTCTGCCTTACGGGAAATCACGGACAGGAAGTGCAAGTCAAAGCCAGTGTGTCTAGCTTCAAATGCTACCAGAGCACCATGTATTTTCTTATGTTCGATATCCTCACTGACCATGAACTATCGCAGGAATTATTACAGCATAGAAGTGAAGAGCTGAAAAAAGTTAATGCAGAGCTGGATCATTTCGTTTACAGTGCCTCTCACGACCTTCGTGCGCCCCTGTTAAGTATGCTTGGCTTAATTAACATTTCCAAAATGGAGCAGGACCCGAGCCGACTTGCAGACTATTACGATCTTATGACAGGAAGTATCAATAAACTGGACCGTTTTATCCAGAATATCATTCACTATAGCTCTAATGCCCGCACCGAAGTTTTCGAAGAAGCTATACAGTTTCAGAGCATTATTGAAGAAATCATCAGTCAGAATAAAGAAGAAATAGAAAAGAAGGACATCCATTTTAACTTTGCCATAAAACAAATTAGTGAATTTGCAGGTGATAAAAATCGAATTCATGTGATCCTTAAAAACCTGATCACCAATGCTATTAAATTTTCTCATTTTACCAAACCGGAGAAATACATAGACATCGCGATAGAGATCACGACGAAGCATGTGAATATCTCAATCAAGGATAATGGGGAAGGAATTTCATCTGCCTACCAGGATAAAATTTTTAATATGTTCTATAAAGCAACTACCAGTTCTACTGGTGCTGGCTTAGGTCTTTATATCGTTAGGGAAACCATTAATAAGCTTGAAGGAGATATTAAAGTGACCTCAAAACTAGGGGAAGGCAGCACCTTTGAGGTGATGATACCTAACAAATACAATGTTTGACATTAATTCCTACCAGATTCCAGGTCAGAAAGCTGAATATTTAAGGCTTCTATAGAGATTTGTATCTCATAGACAGACAATGCGAGGGACACCATAAGCAAAACCAGGCTAATACCAAACACATAGCTCCCGATTTCAAGCATTCCCGCATACAGTAAAAACATACATAGCACGCACAAAAGCAAGCTTACCACACCCAGTGCCTGCATATTCCGGATGACAATTACCCTTTTCCGCAGATTGTTAATTTGCACGATCACCTGCTCTTCATGGTTTTCCTTATATCTGGAATGCAAGCCACGAATAAGGCTGGCAACAGCCAGAAACCTGTTCGTATAGGCCAGTAATAGCAGAGAAATTGCCGGAAACAATAAGGCAGGGGTAGTTAAATTTAATTCCATATTATTTACTAACGCGTTTTAACAGCATGGTGGAGTCTTTTAGCTGAAGGTAAAGAAAAGCCAGAAAAGAAAATAATGCCGAAAGCATGAAAACCCAGGGAAACATGGCAGCATTATTATGATACAACCATGCGGAAACTACCGCCCCGGCACCAATACCTATTTCTAAGGCGATGTACATGGTAGCCATTGCCCTCCCTCGGTACTGATCATCAGCAAGGTCAATGGTCCAGGCAAAAATTGTCGGACTGTTCATGCCTACCGCCAAGCCAAAGACGATTGCTGCTGCTACAAATGTAAATGGAGAGTTAGCAAATGCAATACCTAGCATCGCAAAAAACAATAATGCGGTGGAGTACTTTAAAACTTTCACTCTTCCATATATATCAGATATCTTACCAGCAAAAACCCTCACCCCCAATGATGCTAATGTGAAAGCAGTGAAAAATATTCCGCGGTTCACAACCCCCAGGTGATCGCTGAAATCAGGAATGATGGTAAGCACGGTACCGAAACTGAATACAGTAAGCAATAGCACAATGGAAGGTGCCAGCACCCTGGGCTCATAAATCTCAGTTTTATTGATGAGCAACATGTTCATGCTAAAGCTTTGTTTATTTTCGAGGCTTTCTTTCATACCTGACAGGATGATAATCGAGCAAAAGGCCATTAAAGAAGAAAGGTAAAACATGGTATCAATACCGTACAATGACGCTATAAACGAACCCATTGCAGGACCTGCCGCCATTCCAAGGCTACTGGCCAGTCCAATATAGCCCATCGCCTCCCCCCTTCTATTGGCCGGAGTGATATCAGCTACATATGCCGATGAACCTGTAGGCTTAAAGCCTGTGGAGAAGCCATGAAAAAAGCGAAGCAGCAAAAAGCTAAATACAGTACCCACAAAAGGATAGAGCAGACTCGCAATGATGCAAACACCGGCGCCAATGTACATCACTGGTAATCTGCCAATTTTGTCAGCAAGTTTCCCGCTGA
>JBGSXH010000713.1:0-2020 GCA_041751515.1 Cyclobacteriaceae bacterium
TGAGGAACACCAAAAGTAGGTGGGCATTCAGAGGCATCCACGATACCCAATCTGCCACTGGTGCCAGCTCCTATATAAAAAAGCCTGCCACCCTTTTTCATGCGCTTGACCAATGCCTCAATCAACGATACAATTTGAGGAATTGATTTTTCAACTGCCCGCGCCACCTGTTGATCTTCCTTATTCATATTAGAGACCAAATCGATCAGTGACATATTTTCCAGATCGTTGTAATTTGAAGGTTGTTCAGTTGTTCGCATTTTAATGACTATTTTGCTATTTCTTCTTGGTGATACAATGCCAGCCCGGCAATTGGGGAACCTACAATTCTACCAAGTGCTATATCCTTGTCTCTTGCGACATGTCTTAATAAATCACTAAATGCAAGTGCTACAGAACCTGCATAATGAATGGGTTCGCCAGCATTATATTGTAGGGGTAAAAGCGCATCGAAATGATCGTTAAAACAATTGTAAACCAGCTGATAGGAATAAGGATAAGCCAACTGTTCATTTAAAAATGGTGTAAATCCAGCCAGAAAGACTTTTGCTTTTTGACTATCATACACTAATTGAATGATATCACTTTCGGTTAATTGAAAGGTACTCTCAAAAATTTTCTTAAATTCAGTCGGCATATCCCCACGTAAGTAATCGACCAGCAATCGTTTACCCATGTAGCTGCCACTTCCTTCATCACCCAATATATATCCTAGACTTGGCCTACGATTAGAAAGGTTGGCACCATCAAAATATGCCAGGTTGGCACCTGTACCTAAAATACCAATCCATGAAGGTTCATTTCCTGCCAGTCCACGTGCTGCACCTATCATATCACTCGCTACTTCTATGTTGATCAGTGGAAAGGATGCTTGTAGCTCACGGACGAACAGGGCATTTCCTTCTGGTAACAAACCCGCGACATAGAGGTACATTTTTTCACAATCCCCCAAAGTTTGTAGTGTTGATTTCACAGTAGTTACAAAGTCGGTCATATGACCATGTGCAGCATTGAAGCCAGGCGTAGTAAACTGGCTAATTTTCTGGTCACGGGCTATCCGCCGCCATTGTCCGCTAGTTGCTCCTATGTCCCCTACCAATATCATATTAATTGCCCCACAATGTTAAATTTTTCCAATACGCTGCGGGTATGCGGGGCTTCGTTTTCTAACTCTGCTGTCAAATCCTGGCCTGCCCAGTGTTCATAGTGTTTTCCTTCTCTCCAAAGCCTGCTGGATGTTACATCATAAATTTTTCCTTCGAAAGCCACCCATATCGCTTCCATGTCTTGTCCATTTCTTTTGGCCAATTGTTGTGACGTGTAGGAATTCATACCGTGAGGTTTACAACTGTAATGCCGCTTCCCCCTCGCTCCACATGTTCATCTGCCAATTTATCCACTTGTTTGTACCCTGACAGATGATTTCTGACGATTTCACGTAGTACACCGTAGCCTTTGCCATGCAAAATCCTAAAATCAGCTACACCGAGCATGAGTGCATCGTCCATAAACTTATCCAAAAGTGGCACCACTTCTTCTGCTCGCATTCCCCTCAGGTCTAGTTCAGATGAAAATTGTGATCGTTTTTCAGCCAGGTTAACGCCTCTGGTACTGGTTTTCACCACATTCCTTTGTTCTTTACGTGAAACTTTTTCAAGCCGATCTGTTGCCACGAAAGATTTTAACAATCCAAAACTTACTTGCGCTTGCTTGCCTTTGAGGTCAACCACCTCCCCGATTCCCTCTTGACCAATCAAACGAACCATATCTCCAGTAACTATGGCTGGAGTATCTGGATTTCTTTTTTCGGTTGGCTTAGCGTCATATTTATTTCCTAGACTTCTTAATTCCTCCCTTACTGCTTTCGTCTTGATTTTATCTGCATTGCTTTCTTTTATGTCCCTAATGGCTTTTTCTATGCGTTTGTTAGCCTCTGCAACTATTTGTTGAGCTTCTATTTTTGCACCTTTGATGATCTGCTTTCTCTCCTCCGAAAGCATTTTTTTCAGAGCTTCATAAT
>JBGSXH010000714.1:0-5284 GCA_041751515.1 Cyclobacteriaceae bacterium
GGCAGAAGTAGAAAGTCATCTCCGAGTAGAGATTGTGCTGGACCTAAGTGCCTCCATGCGACATCAGGATAGCCAGCAATTCAAGAAAATCGACTATGCCAGAATGGTTGCAGCAGCCCTTGCTTACATGTCCATCGGGCAGGGCGATCAGGTAGGATTAAGGCTGGTTAACCATTCCGGTAATACCCTATTGAAGGCTGATGGTGGTTATCGTCAATTTCACAAAATATTACAACTGCTTCTATCCCGAGAGCCGGAAGGGAAATTTTCGACCCACCACAGTCATCTGGCCAATCTTAGCATGCACAAAAGATGTATGGTTATTCTAATTACCGATCTTCATGCTCATCAGGATGAATTTTTGTATCTCATTAAGTTGCTGCAGGCGAGGAAAAATGAGGTCATTGTTTTTCATACTTTGGCCGACAATGAGCTTTCAGGGAATATTAAAGCCTCAAGAATTAAGGATCTCGAAACAGGTGAAATATTCAGTATTAATGCCCAGCAGTTATCAGCGGCGCATTTTCAAAAAAGAACCGAGGACATTCGGGAAGCAATACACGCTATGCAGGTGAGTTACGCCCGGTTAACAGTGGGGGAACCTATCGGCATCAGCCTTAAGTCATTTCTGGAGAGAAGGAGGTTTTTGTTTTGAATATGCTTTTACTTCAACCTGTAATGCTATGGACTGCTTTTGCAGGAATCATTCCTATTGCTATCCATTTATGGTACCGCGATACCGGAAAGATTGTGGAAGTAGGAAGTGCGGGCTGGTTTCAGAAAGCAGATAAGAATAAAATAAAGCGGGTGAAGCTGCATGAAAAACGGCTACTGTTATTACGGTTATTGTTTTTATTCCTGCTTAGTTTACTGCTTGCTGGCCCAATATTGTTCCGGCAAATGCCTGCGCCGAAAGCCTATCAGCTTTTGTTGATAGACCATGAGCTAAAGGATAATCCAAAAGTAGTGGATTTTAAAGATTCTGTTGTTCAGCTTGGCAACTATGAAATCGTTTATGTGGCCGAAGAGCATCAGAGTAAAGAGGACAGTATTACTTTTGGGAAACCCTGGCATGCATTGCAGCAATATTCACAGCGCGAGTTTGGCCCAGCGGCTGGTATATATTTTACCAAAAGTAAAATGCAGCAATTTGATACAGATAGACCCACATTAGACTATCCTGTGACTATCATTCCTGTGGAAGAACCAAGTGAAATATTGTCAGCTCAGTCTTTTGCTTTTGCATTTTTGCAGGACAATGTGCTTTTGAGTTGGTATGAGAAGGCTGCTGAACATGGAGTATCTTTACAGCTTTATCGCGACACAATTCAACAGCAGGTGCAGCCGCTGCAGCAGGGCTTAAGTTTTAGGCAAATGGATAGTGTATTTCATATTGTCTCAGCACAAGAGGATACTATTTTTACAGGACAACGCCAGCTGCCCCTGAGTATAAACATGGCCAAAGAGGATTCTATGGTACTGATTGCCGCAATTAGGGCAATTACAACTCATACCGGGTTAAAGATTTATATCAATGAGCAGGGTAATTTCAATCATGTTTCCATAGGAAAAGATATGCAGCAAGGGAGTGCGTCATCGCAGCTACTGTTTGGCGATAGTGTGAGCTTTATCGGCAATTTAGGGATTACAGAAAATGCGGGGCTTCCCTCAAATCTAGAAGATTTTCAACTCCTGACATTGCTTTTGCAACACCTGGGAAATTATACGCTTCAGGAAATTGTTGATGTGAATGATGGCAGGAAACTGCCTGAGGCGATGTTAAAGCCCAAATACAGCACTGCCAATGCTTCCTCGGAATATTATGAGGCAGAAATCCGGTTACATTATCCAATCCTATTGCTATTGTGTATCGTGCTGATTTCGGAGCGATTATATGCTGGAAGGAGGGAACAAGACATTGAATAAAGCACAAGCCATATTAAGCAGATTTAAAAGGAAGTGGCGACTCTACCGTGGCATAGAAATTATCATGCTATCCTTAGGCTTGAGCTTTTTCATTTGTGGGGTGCTAAAATTTTTCCTTGATGCAGATGTTGTCTCTTTATTGGTGCTGGGCAGTTTACTTGCAGCCTTGTTTGTAGTCTTATTTTCTTTAATTTACCGGCTTTTTAGCTTAAAGTTGAACTCCGTTGCGGCATTTTTAGATGAGAAGTGGCCGGAGCTGGAAAATAGCACCCAGCTGGTTCTTCTAAATGAACAGCGACTTAGGCCATTACAAAAAATTCAGCAGCAGAAGGTTGCTCAGCAGTTAATTGACCTGAAGTCTGAATTGAAAGTGCCGCACCATATCGGGAAAGTAGCTATTTTGGCAGCCGTATTATCCTTGATTAGCTGGTGTGTTTTTATTTTTGACCTGGAGACATTAAATGCAACGGATGTGGCTGTTTCTGAAATCAAAGAGGCTCATCTGCTGCAAGAAGCAGCGATTGCTGATGATACAGTTCATCACCCGGAGGTAGTCAACTCTAAAATCACTATCTCGCCACCGAAATACACAAATGCGCCACGGAAGCAACAAGGAGGTTTTGATCTGGAAATTCCTGAAGGCAGTGTTGTGCACTGGCGACTAGAAACCATGCATACAGCTGCAGTTCGCTTCATACCTTCTGATAGCAAAGTAATTCCTTTTCAAAAGGAGGGGAATGTGTTTGTTCTCAACCAAAGCATCGCTAATTCCGGTTTTTACCATCTTCAGTTGAAGAACGAGGAAAGTATTGACAATTCGGCTTACTATAGAATTAAAGTCATTCCGGATAGCAAGCCCGAAATAACCATTAGTGGTATTGAAAATTATACCCGAAAACAATGGAAGCAATCCCATAGCGTTTCGTTCAATTATGCATTATCAGATGATTATGGTCTAAGTGATGCCATTCTTCAGGCTACCATCAGCAGGGGCAAGGGTGAGAATGTTAAATTCAGGGAACTGACCCTTTCATTGGACAAAAATTTTAGCAAGCACCCCAGGTTCATAAAAGGGGAAAAGACTATTCAATTAGATAGTCTTGACATACTGCCTGGCGACGAACTGTATTTCTATATTCAGGCTACTGACAACAAAACTCCCCGACAGCAGATAGCCAGGTCAGACACGTATTTTATCGCTATGGCGGATACCGTCGAAAACACCCTCAGTCTCAGTGCAGACATGGGCGTAGACCAGATGCCGGAGTATTTTAGAAGCCAGCGGCAAATTATCATTGATACAGAAAAATTGATGAAAGAAAAGCCTGAAATCACCACTGCGGAATTTCAGGAACGTTGCAATGCTTTGGGCATAGACCAGAAATTGCTGCGGCTTCGCTACGGGCAGTTTTTAGGGGAAGAGTTTGAGTCTGCTATCTCTCAGCCTGAAGGTATGGAATTGCAGGATCACGATGACCACAGCGGGCATGACCATGACGATCATGATGACCATGATGATGGAGAGAATACAGGCAACACCGGTGGCGCTATTTTTGGCGATGGGGGCGAATTACTCGAAAGTTATTTTCACAAGCATGATGAACATGAAGTAGCTACTTTTTTCTCAGAAGAAATTACAGCATTGTTAAAGACAGCTTTGCAGAACATGTGGGAGTCTGAGTTACGTTTGAGGACGAATGACCCTGCTTCATCCCTGCCATATCAGTATGAAGCTTTAGCCCTCATCAAGGAAATTCAGCAGCAATCAAGGGTTTATGTGGAAAGGGCAGGATTTGAGCCACCACTGATTAAAGAAGCCGAAAAGCGGCTGACAGGCGATTTGGACGAAGCTGTGCAGTCGCAATTGACGCATCAGTTTGATGCAGTGTCGTCGCTGGGCTCCGTTCGTGTTTTAGCAGCGCTGCTCAGTAACGATGGATTCGACCAAAAGCACGTGGACACGGCTGCACTAACGATTATTGAAGCAGCAGGTGCTAGTATAGCAGCTTTGGCAAATGAAATGCCTGGCAGGTACTTACCCACTTTGGAGTTGTTGAACAGGCTGGCCGATCCGCAGAAGTCGCTTAAAGATACAGAGCTAATATTACTGAGAAAGCAATTATGGCAAACGCTACCTGAAAACAAAACTACTCCAGACCGAGGAAAACAGGTACAGCCAGTACTTTATAAAACCTATCGGGAAAAAATTACTTATAATCAATAATGCAGTTTCAAGTTCCCTATTCCGATTTTTACTTCTGGATAATCGTAGCATTATTTCTTATCGTCATTGGTATTTTGATCGTTCAGGCCCGGAAAAGGAAACATGGACGCAAGGTAGCGCTTTACATGCTAGGTAGTAGTTTGCTCGTGTTGGGTTTGTTGGGGTTAATACTGCAACCCAAAGTTAGCCATGACCAAGTCGCTTCAAAGACTTATCTGCACACTGCCCCTTATGCCAAAATATCGAATAATGGGGAAAATGAATATATTTACAAAAACGCACAGCTTTCAGACAGTTTGAACATGCCGCTGCTTCTTGAACTCAATGATTTGCCTTCAATGCAAGCAGATGATAGTCTGATCATAACAGGGTATGGCTTGGATGAAGCCGACCTGAATTCGCTTCAATATTATAAGCACCGCTATATCGATGAAGATCCGGTTGATGGACTTGTTTTCTTCCAAGCCAATACTGAGAAAACACTGCTGCAGGAACAGCAAATATCATTAATTTATCAGCACAAAGATAGTACAGATTTCAAAATAACGCTTTCTGGCCCTGGAGGCACCGAAGATTCTGCTACTGTGGAAGGAGCAGGGAGGCATATCCTTAAATTAAAAGCTGAAGGTAAAAACCCAGGAAATTATTTGTACCAACTGAATATTATTAATCAGCAGGGCAAAATTACAGCACAACATCAACTGCCGGTTCATGTACAAGAAGAGGAGCGGCTAAAGCTTTTGCTGATCAATGCTTTTCCTTCGGCAGAGAGCCGATACTTAAAGAACTGGTTAGGTGAAAAGGGGCACCAGGTGTATGTGCGCACCTTTACCTCCAGAAATCTATATACTGATGAAACGATTAATTTTAGCGAAAATAATTCCTGGCAATTAAATCAGACATTGCTTGAAGACCTGGACCTGGTCATACTTTCAGCGCAGGTTTTTAATCAGCTTGGGGGCAATTTTGTCAATAATTTGTTAGCCAACGTAAAAGAACAGGGGCTTAATCTGCATATTTTATGGGATGAGCCGATCGTAAAACATCCAGAATTTGCGCAATTATTACGGGATAAATTCTCTTCAATCAATCGATTTAAAAATGCACGATCGTTTTCGTATGATGCCTCCGGTA
>JBGSXH010000715.1:0-2934 GCA_041751515.1 Cyclobacteriaceae bacterium
CGGGTCCAATCTTCTCGAAAGCTGTTTACAGTGGAGCCACATCAGCAATTGAAAAACATTGAGCACTTTGGAGCAAGCATAAAAAAACAGGCACCAATCTTTCGATTGATGCCTGAAGTATTTTCACTTAAAAAATCCTAGTTAAAAAAAATATCAAAAAGTGTCAACCAGTTTAAAAAATCATGATGTTATAAAAGTTAAAAAAATATCAGTCTAAAAAATTCATCATGTTACATGCATCATTGCATGGATGGTGCCAAAAAAGAATACCAAGGCAAAATGAGGTTAAAATGACTTTAAATGGCTGTTTTCCCCTCCGAGATAATTACTGCGATGCAATCCAGTATCTCATATCAAGAAAAACCTATCATACTGATATGCATTGATGATAAGATTTTGAGAAATTCAAGCTAGATACGTTTTTACCATTTTGCGCCGTTTCAAAGGATCAAATATGCTCGCAAAGCCATAGCGCAACGAAGATTTGCTGCTGCTGGCGCTAAATTGAAATGAATTTCCATTCAAGATCATCTTTAGCAATTAGCAATGATCTCAAATCGTCTTCCCCGGTCTGTTTCCCACAGACCGCGCAGCCAGGCTCAAAGTTTCGGGTCCAATCTTCTCGAAAGCTGTTTACAGTGGAGCCACATCAGCAATTGAAAAACATTGAGCACTTTGGAGCAAGCATAAAAAAACAGGCACCAATCTTTCGATTGATGCCTGAACAATATCATTTCGTTAAAGCGCCATTATGCGTCTGGGACGCTGCAAAAAAAAGTGCTGCCTCAATACCGATTGTACTTCTTGACCCAGTCCAGCAGCTGCCGACTATGATTTTCACTTAACGCTTCGTCCTCCAATCGCCAAAACCAATTCTCTTTGATAGTGGCTGGCATGTTCATCCGCGCAGACTCATCCAGACCCAGCACATCCTGTAATGGAATGATCGCCATTTTCGCTACTGATGCCATTGCCATTTCACTCAGCACTTTATGAATATTTTCTGCATTGACCTTTTTGGCACTATAGCTTTGTACGGCTTCTTGAGCTAGCTTATCCGCATCCTGTCTGTACCAACCCAGGGTTGTATTGTTATCGTGCGTTCCAGTATACACCAGTGAATTGGGAATATAGTTATGCGGCATGTAAATGGAAGACGGCGTGTCATCACCGAAGGCAAACTGCAAAACGTTCATTCCGGGAAGGTCAAAATCGTCACGCAGCTGATAGACTTTTTCATCAATATCTCCCAAATCCTCAGCGATAAAGGGCAAGCCGTTGAGTTTCTTTTTCGCAAGCTCAAAGAAAGCTGCACCCGGACCATCTTCCCAGCTGCCTTTTTTTGCTGTCTTTTCTCCTGCAGGCACTTTCCAAAAATCAGCAAAAGCTCGGAAATGATCCAATCGAAGGATATCGAAAAATTCCATGTTTTTTTTTAGCCTTTGCATCCACCATTGATATTGCTCTGCCTTATGTACCTCCCAGCGAAATACCGGCATGCCCCAAAGTTGCCCGTCTTCATTAAAATAATCCGGCGGAACTCCTGCAATGCCCAGCATAGTGCCCTCTTTGTCGAGATCAAAAAGGTCGGTATTGGCCCAAACATCGACGGAATCATAACTTACATAAAAGGGGAGGTCTCCATACATTTTTACACCTAATACATGACAGTAAGCCTTCAGGCTTTGCCATTGTTGTGTAAATGTGTACTGCAGCCATTGCGAATAGCGGATGTTCTCTTCATTATCTTTCCTGAATTTCTCTAGGGAAGGCTTATCTCTCAGCTTGAACTTATCAGGCCATTGGTACCAGGGCTGCTGCTGATTGGCAGCCTTCAGGTTTACATATAGCGCAAAATCATCCAGCCAGAATGCTTGATCCTGGCAGAACTTCTTGAATGCCTCATGAGTAGCAGCCGCCTGCTGCTGAAATTTTGCATACGCCTGCTTTAATAGCGTGGCTTTCATCTCCGTCGCTGCTGCAAAATCTACCTTGGAAAGCGAGCTAATTTTTTGTTCTTTCAGATCAGTTGAATCTAATAAACCGGCTTCGGCCAAAAGCTCAGGACTGATAAGCAGTGTATTCCCCGCCATACTGCTATATGCACTATAGGGCGAATGCGCATTTTCCTGCTCCGTCGGATTTAAAGGCAGCAACTGCCAATACTGCTGACCGCTTTCCATTAAAAAATCAGCAAACCGATAGGCTTTCGGTCCAATGTCCCCGATACCAAAATCGGAGGGCAGTGAGGTGATATGCATCAGGATACCAGCACTTCTTGGTGTTTCAGGCTTTTGGAATTTTAAGACCGCAAGCGGAAAATCGTTCAGTAATGTACTTACTTTGATTGTTTTTGCTCGCTTTCCTTCAACTTCATCGACTACATTCAAATATTTTTCTGGCAAATACGCTGGCAATTCCACCTGCGTGTCTGCCCAGGAAAGCCTAGTAATCTTATCCTCTTTGCCCTGCGTCATAGAAGCCAGATGCAAGGGCAAAATCATTACGATGAATGTATCATCAAAATGCCTCATATAGGCGATGATATTGTCGCTGTTTTTGCCAGTAACTTTTAAGGGCGTATAACTGCCTTTTTCGCAAACTGTAGCATTCGCCTTTCGGAGTTGAAATAAGGTATGCGTCAGAAACAGTTTTATCTTACCGGTATATCGGCTCTCCCATAATTCCTTGAGCAAATCAGTACGTTTTACGGCTGCATCGTCAAAAGCTGCCAGCCACTTTTCCCGCTGTTGATAATCTACTGGCCTGCGATTATCCGGATCGACCAGGCTTAAATCGTACATTTCCGTACCCTGATAGACGTCAGGAACGCCGGGTGCTGTAAATTTCAGTGCCGTCTGTACCAGGGAATTGACAATTCCAAAGTCGGCTACTTTCTTATGTAATGGCGCAAAAGTTTTCCAAAACTTTCCC
>JBGSXH010000716.1:0-4814 GCA_041751515.1 Cyclobacteriaceae bacterium
TTTCGCATTATTACCTTTCATTGGTGTCAGGTACAATATCACACCATACATCTTTTTAAGCACTGAAGTTAAGCTGTCAGCAGCATACACGCTACACAATTCCACCCAGAACTTATTCGATACTAATGATCTTTTTATATCAAGTAATGATAGAAACGGGCGTTCCGCTCATGTAAATTTCCATCCGTATTCAGGTATATTCCTCCACTATATATTCTAATGGCCTTGTGCTGGCATACAAGTCTTGACGATGCTGTTTTTCGATACAGCATTTAGACTTATACTGCCCTTACTATTCGTACATGTTAAAAAAGAGCACATTACTACTTTTTATGTTAACCCTGTTTGCAAATGTCCTTGCTCAGGATAATGAAAGCCATGCCAGAAGAGGGATTTCTTATGAGGACTATATCATAGACGATACTGCTAATAGATACAGTGTAGGTATAAATCTCCAATCCGGCCTTGAAACGCTAATAAGCCCAAATACTTCTAGTATAGATTTAATATTAAGGAAGCAGGTAGGAAAATATAATGCGCTTAGGTATGGCCTTAGCGTGGTAGCCAATGCTTACAATACCATTTATGAGGACAGCAGTGCTGCAGTTAATACCTATGCTGTTGGTTTGTCTCTTGGTTATGAATGGCAAACACTGATAAGCCACAGGTGGAAATTGTATTATGGTGCTGATATAGGAATAGGAAGGGAACTTGATAGCAGGAAAGAAAACAGTCGGGTATACCGATATTTATCAGACGATGATCTATTTACAGACATCAATTATAGCATCACACGCGCTCATCTTAATCTGCTTCCTTTTGTAGGCTTTCGGTATAATATTACGCCAAGAATGTTTCTCAGCACGGAATTGATGCTCGTGGGACAATATAGTCGTACAAAAGTGACGTACGATCAAATACAACGCAGTTCAACTTCTTTATTTGGAGCCTCCATACAAGCTACTGAACATCAGTTCTTCGCAAACTTTCAGCCGTACTCAGGGATATTCTTTCACTACATATTTTGATCTATAGATTTTAACATGATTGTATGAATAGCTTTGAAAATATGCTGCCTAACTTCTCATTAAAGGCCAAATTACCTAAAGTCGGGCTAATAATAATTTGCACATTATTCCTTTTCTCAAATCTTTTAGCACAAGATAATGTCATTGGTGATAGAGATAACACACAGATAGAGACTTCCACTAATTCCAAAAACAAATACAGCTTAGGACTTAACACGCATTTTGGCTTTCAAATGCTGGTGGATGCTGATACAAAAACTAATGCAGACTTTATATTAAGAAACCAGATCAGTGATAATAAGGCACTGCGATTTGGCTTTAATTACTTATTCTCTTCAACAGATCTATCTATTGGTAATGGTAGAAGTATTAACACAGAGCATAGCTATGAGATAGGTGTTTATCTTGGGTTCGAGTGGCAAAAGCCCTTGAATGCTCGCTGGCAATGGTATTATGGTATTGACTTTGGAAGATCGATTCAAATAAAAGATTGGAAGGAAGAATATAACCCCGGCTGGCATCAAGTAAAAGAAAGTAGATTTGATAGTTCAACTAAAAGTTTCAAAATACTACCTCTTCTGGGCTTTCGATATGATATAACACCCTACTTGTTTCTCACGTCAGAGATGAAGATAGCTGGAGAATACGGGCTTACGGAGGATAAATTATATATCGCAGATGCATTAACTGCAACTAGATCTTTGGAAGCATCTACAAGCAATAGGATAGCCATTAATTTCAGACCTTATACAGGCATATTCCTCCACTATATATTTTAGCTCCCTAACTAAAATCTGGCTGCCATCAGCAAATTCAGGTCTTTGTGCTCCATATTAAATTTGCTGGCGATATGCTTGTTGGTAAGGCTACCTTTATAGGCATAAACTCCTTTCATAAACCATTTATGGGTGAAGATCATTTCATCGATGCCGCCGACATCAGCACATTGCAATAGCATTGGGGTGAATATATTGCTGAAAGCTGTAGTGGCTGTTCTTGCTACCCTGGAAGGAATATTGGGCACACAGTAATGAATGACATCAAACTTCCTGAAAACAGGATTCCGGTGGGTAGTCATACGGGATGTTTCAAAACAGCCTCCCTGGTCGATGCTTACATCGATGATGACAGAATCGGGTTTCATTTGTCCAACCATTTCCTCGGTGACGATCATGCGGCTACGGCCTTTTTCTGCCCGCACTGCACCAATGACCACATCTGCTTGCTGCAGACTGCTCACCAATGTGGCAGTGTCAATAGTAGATGTATACACCTGCTGGCCCAACGCATGCTTGATACGCCTTAGCTTATAAATCTGATTATCGAATATTTCGATATGCGCACCTAAGCCTATAGCGGTTCGCGCTGCATATTCTGCTACCGTGCCTGAACCTAAAATCACCACGCGTGTCGGTGGCACTCCGGTAATTCCACCGAGAATAACACCTTTACCATCATTGACGCTGCTCAGATATTCTGCAGCAATCAACATCACAGTACTGCCTGCAATTTCACTCATCGCACGGACGACAGGCATACCCCCGACTTTATCTTCCAAAAGCTCAAAAGCAATGGCGGTAATTTTGCGATTATTGAGTGCTTTTATAAAATCTACTTGTTGATTACCAATTTGTATTGCGGAAATGAGTGTTTTACCACGACCAATCAATTCAATTTCTTCGATCATGGGTGGCTCCACCTTCAGAATCACATTGGCATCGAAAATTTCTTTAGGCGAATATTTGATTTTGGCGCCGGCATCAGAATAGGCTTTATCGGAGTATTTGCTGGTGCGGCCGGCACCCGTTTCTACCCAGACTTCATGCCCGTTATTCACCAATAAGCCGACTGCCTCCGGAGTTAAGGCCACCCGGTTTTCCTGAAGGGCAATCTCTTTCGGTATTCCAAGGAACAGGGACTTATTGTGCTTTTTCGTCCGCATAAGTGACTCCTGCGGGTACAGGCTACTTTCTTTGGTAAGGGCGGCCAGGCCAGATTTAAATTTTTCGGTCATACAATACTCACTTCAATCGTGCGGGCATCCAGCTCATTTACTTTTGAAAGGGAAATCCGCGCATAATGCTCCGGCAATAGGTTAGGAATCAGAGAAGCCCACTCTATCAAACAAAGGTTGCCTGAGTAAAAATACTCATCCAGACCAATACCCTCCGCTTCTGCTTCATCTTCAATTCTGTAAAAATCAAAATGGTAAATAAGGCCGCTTTTTGCATCGTACTCATTCACCAGTGCAAAGGTAGGACTTTGTACCGTATCTTCCACACCCAACTGTTGACAAATAGCTTTGATAAACGTCGTTTTTCCTGCGCCCATCTCTCCTTCAAAAATCCAAATGGCCTGCTCCTTGGCAAAATCAATCACTTTTTCAGCACTTGTTGCCAGAGCAGGCAATTGTATATTTTCGAGTTTTAAGCACGCTTTATCATACATTCTTCGAATTTAAAGAAATTAGCGGAATTATCATCTCTTCCATTGAAATGCCGCCATGTTGGAAAGTGTCCTTATAATAATTGACGTAGTAATTGTAATTGTTGGGGTAAGCAAAAAAGTAATCATTAGTAGTGAATACATAGGCTGTAGACACATTTGTCTTCGGCAGTTTAATTGCCTCGGGTTTTCTCACCACATAAACATCTTTACCATCAAAACCCAAATTCTTCCCTTGCTTATAGCGCAGGTTCGTATTGGTATTCCTATCTCCAATAATCTTGAAAGGTCTTTTCACCCGTATCGTACCATGGTCAGTAGTGATGACCACCTTTACATTCTTTTCAGAAATCTTTTTTAATGTTTCAATTAAAGGAGAATGCAGGAACCATGACTTTGTCAACGAACGATAAGCCGATTCATCCGGAGCAAGTTCGCGGATCATCTGCACATCAGTTCGTGCATGCGAAAGCATATCTACAAAATTATAAACAACTACATTAAGATCATTCTTCATCAAGTTATTCAGATTGTCCACCAGTTGTTTTCCCTGCTGCACTTTCTTTATTTTATGATAACTATACTTAATGTTCAACCTGTTCTTTTCCAGCTGACGCTTTAAAAACTCTTCCTCAAAATTGTTTTTTCCTTCATCTACATCTTCACCCACCCAAATGTCAGAATGGAATTTTGCCATGTCCGCAGGCATCATTCCGGAGAAAATCGCATTTCGGGAATAAGCGGTGGTGGTAGGCAAAATGGAATAATAAGCAGATTCTTCCTCTACCGTGAAATACTCCGAAATGGCCGGCTCGATCATTTTCCACTGATCGTAACGCAAATTGTCGATCACAATGAAAAATACGGGTTTGTCTTTGCCAATTTCCGGAAAGACTTTTTCCTTCATTACCTGATGTGAAAGCAACGGCTTGTCAATGTTGGGCTCATTGAGCCAGCTTTCATAATTTTCCACTACAAATTTAGAGAAGTTGTTATTAGCATCGTCCTTTTGCATGTCCAGCACCTCTGCCATGCTTTTATTTTCAGTATTGTCAATCTCCAGTTCCCAGTAGACAAGTTTTTTGTAAATATCCGACCATTCATCATGATCAATACGGTCAGAAAACTGCATGCTAAGGTTCCTGAAATCCTGCTGATAGCTAATATTGGTACGTTCTGTAACGAGGCGCTTATTATCCAGAATTTTTTTTACTGAGAGTAAAATCTGGTTCGGATTGAGTGGCTTAATGAGGTAATCAGCAATTTTTGATCCTATGGCCTCTTCCATGATATGTTCTTCCTCACTCTTGGTAATCATTACGACCGGCACGCTTGGGCGGA
>JBGSXH010000717.1:0-3490 GCA_041751515.1 Cyclobacteriaceae bacterium
GTGCTCGTTGGCGATTATCTGCTTTCCCGCGGTTTATTACTTAGCGTGGAATATGGTGATTTTAATTTGCTCAAAATTGTCAGCACCGCTGTACGGGAAATGAGTGAAGGTGAATTATTGCAGATTGAAAAAGCAAGAAAATTGGATATTGACGAAGCGGTCTATTACGATATTATTCGTCAAAAAACAGCAAGCCTTATTGCTTCCTGCTGCGCCGTTGGTGCCGCTGCCGGAGGTGCCGATGAGGCCATGGTAGAAAAAATGAGACTGTTCGGAGAAAGAGTAGGGATGGCGTTCCAGATTAAAGACGATCTGTTCGACTATGGCACTGAGGAGATCGGCAAGCCCTTGGGAATTGATATCAAAGAGAAAAAGATGACATTGCCGCTGATTTATGCATTACAAAATGCCAGCTGGTCAGAAAAACGGCGCATCATTTATATTGTGAAGAACCAGGGAGATGACGCTAAGAAAGTCAAAGAGGTCATTAGCTTTGTCAAGAGCAAAGGTGGTATTGAATATGCAACACAAGGCATGGAAAAATACTATAAGGAAGCGCTTGGTATGTTAGATGATTTTCCTGAATCATCTTATAAGCAATCACTGATTTCATTGGTGAAATACACCATTGAGCGCTCGAAATAAGTACAAAATCTCTTATTTTTTATCATTTGTCGATTTAAATAAAGCACTGAATTAATTCCTCAATCTACCCCAGAAAACTTTCTTAAGTAGCGATCCTTGATCTTCAATTTGAGTTAAATATGGAAGAATCACCAATTTTTGAAGGGCTAAAAGTTGTCGAACTGGCATCTGTTCTTGCAGGGCCGAGTGTGGGTCAATTTTTTGCTGAACTTGGTGCCGATGTGATCAAAGTTGAAAACCCGATGCAAAAGGGCGATGTCACCCGTTCCTGGAAGTTAAAAGATGAGCAGGCCGAAGATGGACTTTCGGCTTACTTTTGTGCTGCCAACTGGGGAAAGCGCTCTATGGCACTTGACCTGAAGTCTTCTAAAGATCATGCTGTCTTGCTGCGTTTAATAGCGAGGGCAGACTTACTCATTAGCAGTTTCAGGCCTGGTGCTGCTACCAAATTAGGACTGGACTATAGTCAGCTTTGTAGCGATAATCCCCGGCTGGTTTATGCTGAAATCCGCGGGTATTCTAATCATGATGGCGTAGGCTATGACGCTGTCATTCAGGCAGAAAGTGGCTTTATGAGCATGAATGGCTCCCCTGATGGTGAAAGCCTGAAAATGCCCGTGGCATTAGTAGATATTTTAGCTGCACATCATTTGAAAGAAAGTATTTTGCTGGCCTTGCTTCGAAGGTCTACCACCGGAAAAGGCTGCCGTGTTTCCGTAGCGCTGATGGATGCCGCTATTGCCTCCCTTGCCAATCAAGGAACTGGCTATTTAATGTATGGAAATGTTCCTCAAAAGCAGGGTTCTTTACATCCAACTATCGCCCCTTATGGCGAAAGCTTTGCTTGTAGTGACGGTAAAATAATTATGCTGGCAATAGGCAATAATGGGCAATTTATTCGGCTGTGCGCGCTGTTTAATGTGCCTGAAATTGCCAGTCATTACGATTATGCGAATAATGAGCAAAGAGTAAAACATCGAGTGGTTTTAGGTAGGCTATTTTCACCTCTTTTTAAGCAAAAGAAGTCTGATGTATTGATCGATGCCTTTCAACATTTGCAAATCCCGGCTGGCTTAGTCTCCACGCTTCCCGAGGCCATTGACTCACATGTTTTGAATAATTTAGTTCTCAGTTCCCCCACTTTCCCCCACATAAAAGGTTTGAAGCAATTGATTTCCCTGTCAGACGGGTTGCAAGCTACAAGAAACCTCCTTTCTCCACCGACTTTAGATCAGCACCACCAGGAAATACTCAATGATTGGTTGCTATAACTATTCATTTTCTATACTTATCTACTTTTTTTTACTCCCTCAAAAGTCGGTATATTTTAGTGTACTGACATGTATTATATCGCCTTAGAGCCTAGTATTCAGCTTATTAAAGCAGCATGTAAAAATTAAATAATAAAGCAGAAATATAAGAACATTCTGGCTGGAGAACGTTTAGTAAAGAAAGTGGGATAAAGTGGGGGATTGTGGTGGGAATTGTCAATTAATTTTTATATTTGCATAAGAGGTAGACTATCAACTTTAGAGACCGAATGTCATTTTTCACCAGTGAGTATGAGTGTAAGTTAGATGCGAAGGGCCGGCTTGTTTTGCCAGCCAAGATCAAAGCTAATTTGCCCGAATCAGCCAATAAAGAGCTGATGGTCTTGCGAGGCTTCGAGCCATGTCTGGTGGTGTACTCGATGGTAGAATACAAGAAGATTTATTCGAAGATTGTGGGTCTGAACGAGTTTAATGCTGGCAATAGGAAGTTGCAGCGAAATTTTTTTCGCGGAAGTGCTCAGGTGGATTTAGACGGTGCTGGCCGTTTTTTAATACCTAAAACCTTGCTACGGTATGCAAATCTTGAAAAAGAGGCAATCGTAGTAGGAACGGGAAACCGAATTGAAATCTGGAATCCGGATCAATACGAAGAGTTTTTGATACAGGATCCTTCAGAACTATCTGCTTTGGCTGAAAAATATTTGGATGAATAAAAAATGGCTTTGCTCATGGAATATCATGCACCGGTAATGCTTCATGAATGTGTGGAAGGGTTGGCAATTGACCCTTCAGGCGTTTATGTGGACGTTACTTTTGGTGGAGGAGGACATGCACGTGCCATTCTCGAAAAGCTGGGGCCGGAGGGTCGTCTGGTAGTTTTTGATCAGGATCCTGACGCTGTAGTCAATGCGGAGGAGATTAATGATGAGCGACTGGTTTTTGTGGAGGCCAATTTCAGGTATCTACAAAAATACCTGCGTTTGCATGGGTTTAAAGCAGTCAATGGCATCCTTGCCGATTTGGGGGTTTCTTCCCATCAGCTCAATAAGGCGGAAAGGGGTTTTTCTACCCGTTTCAATGCGGAGCTGGATATGCGGATGGACAAAACCGCAGCTTTTTCAGCGAAAACGCTGGTAAACGAATACTCCGAGGAGGCGCTGCATAAGGTTTTAGGGATGTACGGGGAGGTACGAAATGCCAAAACGCTGGCCACTGCCATTGTCTCGGCAAGAGTAGGTAAGACCATCACAACAGTGGATGATCTTAAAAATATTTTGGAGCGATTTGCTCCTAAGGGTAGATCGAGCAAGTACTACGCACAGGTTTTTCAAGCGTTCAGAATTGTTGTCAATGATGAGATGCAGGCATTGGAGGAAATGCTGGCGCAAACCGCTGTGGTGCTGTCCCCTGCCGGGAGGCTTGTGGTAATGTCCTACCATAGTCTTGAAGACAGGTTGGTAAAAAACTTCATGGCGAAGGGTAAATTCCTTGGCGATGTAGAAAAGGATTTTTACGGTAATATGATGCGGCCTTTTGAGCCGGTCACCAGAAAGCCGGTATTGGCTTCGGCAGAT
>JBGSXH010000718.1:0-2546 GCA_041751515.1 Cyclobacteriaceae bacterium
CGGATGTGTGGTAGTATAGTTTACAGGTATTTGGATTTGAATCGTGTCTTCTTGCACAAGTAACTCCGCAATAGCAACAAATGCGGGTTCATCCTGAGCTAATCCTCTTAAAAGCTGATCCTTAACAGTATATAAACCATTGCCATTATCTAGTCTAAGCCAGTAAGGCATAGAATACCCAGTATCGCCAGAGATGCTTAATATTCCCTCTCCGGTTATTTTCTTATTGTATTCCAACGTTTTGCTAATAATTGTATCGGCATGGTCTTTAAAGATAAACCTGTTAAGGGTAACAGGGTACTGACTTCGATTAATAATTTCATATTTAACTACGACCTCTTCCCCGGGAGTCGCACTTTCTTTCTCGACATTTACTGCTGCATATAAACCAAAACAATCCAGCAGGATGTCGTCAATTGCTTGCATTTTAACTTTGCGCCAATGTTGATTATTAATATTTTGTATTTGTTGTCTTATAGCCAATAGCTTGTCAATGCTTTTTTCCGGCGAAGCCATTGAATACGCTTCCAGTACTGTACGTATACTACTTTCAATAGCTTTCTCCCCTATTCTCGACCAGCTGGTTTCCACGCCATCCATTAAATGATTTTTTGGTTCATCACCTTTAAGTGTTTGAAAATATTCAATGGCCTCACCCCTGCTTCCAGATGCGCCAAAACCCTGACTCTTATGCATACTTCTGCTTTTGGCGGCAATTTCACCGTAAGAGACACCCTTTAATTGGTTGTATAAACCAACATCGAGCTGAAATAAGCTTTCTTTATCAAAATCTTTTTCTCTTTCAAAAAACCAGCTACTGGTATTCCAAACTACCCTCTTAGCTTGCCAGACATCAACGTACTGAAGTTGTTCCGGATACTGTGATTTATCTGCAGCTGCGACAAAGGCTTTTTCAGCTAGTATGGCAGAAGCAGTATGGTGTCCATGTGTTCCTCCTGGCTCAGGAGAAAATCGAGTGATGATGATATCAGGCTGAAATTTTCGAATTACCCAGACCATATCGGAAAGAATTTCATCTTCACCCCATATTGCCAGCGTTTCATCAGGGTGCTTACTAAAGCCAAAATCATTGGCTCTAGTGAAATATTGTTCAGCACCGTCAATTTTGCGGGCCTCCAATAACTCCTGTGTTCGTATGACCCCCAGCTTTTCCCGGATTTCGGAGCCGAGAAGGTTTTGCCCTCCGTCACCCCTGGTGGCAGAGAGGTATGCAGTACGGTAGTGCTGCTCGTTGGATAAGTAGGCAATCAAGCGGGTATTCTCGTCGTCGGGGTGAGCGGCCAGGTACAGAGCGCTGCCCAATACATTGAGCTGTTTTATTTTTTGGTATATTTCTGAAGCACTGGCCGGCTGTTGCGGTTGTGCCTCTATGGAGAAAATACTGCAGCCAAATAGTAAAAGAAAGACATATTTTCGCATAAAGAACTATTTTATCTGTACAATGATACCGATTTTTAAAAAGACAATAAAGCGGATTTGTACCAGCGGTGCTTATATTAGCAATTATTATGATGATTACAGCATTTCAAAATCGAATATCCCGACCAGTTAGCATTAACTTTCTTATCTATTTTAGAGTCGTCGCAGGTATATTTTTCTCGCTGGAAATACTGAATGACTGGGTTATCGGTGATATACAAGAATATATAAGCCCACAATTCAATTTTACATTTTTATGGACACCATGGCTTGAGCCCTGGCCGCCAGCTTTTATATATCTGCAGTATGTTGTTATGATTCTTGCAGGTTTGATGGTAGCCCTTGGCTTTTATTATAGAATTTCTGTCATCATACTGTTTTTTGCATATACAAGCTGGTTTCTGATGGAGAAAACAGAATATGTAAACCACACGTACCTGTATTGTCTGGTAATTTTCTGGTTAATTTTTTTGCCAGCTAATCGCTATTTGTCTATGGATGTGAAACTGGGAAGGGTCAATCCTTTGCAGCAAGTGCCTGCATGGGTGTATTACCTTCTTGTCTTTCACATGGCGATCGTGTATTTCTTCGGGGGCATTGCAAAGATAAATCCCGACTGGCTGTCTGCAAGTCCTATGCGTTTCCTGGGGCCGTCGAAAGCAAATGTGCCTGTTGTTGGCTATTTGCTAAATTTACCCTGGAGTCCTTATATTTTAAGCTACGGAGGTTTATTGTTTGACTTATTGATAGTTCCTGTCTTGTTGGTGAAGCGATTGAGAAGCTATGGATTTGCTGTCGCCTGTTTTTTTCACCTAAGCAATGTCATGATCTTCGGTCTGGCTACTTTTCCCTGGTTTTCCATTTTGATGACTACGCTGTTTTTCGGACCCTCATTCCCTGGAAAACTGCCCTATATTAATCAACTTTTTCAACATAAAGGACATACTCAATGGGAGTTAAAGCCTAAAGTTAAAAGCAAAGCTTTGAACTTTATAGCAGTTTATATAGTATTTCACTTAGTAATTCCATGGCGACATTTGCTGTACCCGGGTCCTGCCAGCTGGACGGAAGAAGGGCATGATTTCTCCTGGCATATGATGTTAAGA
>JBGSXH010000719.1:0-3769 GCA_041751515.1 Cyclobacteriaceae bacterium
TTGAGAAGAAACCCCTACGATAATTGGCATCATCCACAACATCATCATGAACGAGGGTTGCGGTATGGAGCAATTCTATCAAGGCGGCGCCTCTGTAGGTAGGTTCGTTAATAGTGCCACACATGCCTGCGGTAAGGAATACGAACATGGGTCGCATTTGCTTGCCTTTGCTCCTTACGATATAACTCATTATTTTGTCCAGCAAAAGTATCTTGCTTTTCATTGAGCTGCGGAATTTAGCCTCAAACTCCGCCATTTCGCTGGCAATGGGTGCCTGTATGTCTTTTATTTTTGTGGCCATGTAATGTAAGTGCAATAATACTACAAATTAGAGCAATGAAAAAGTCAGCTATCAAATTATCCCTTTAAATAAGACACTATGCAAACCTCTTATATAAAAAGACTAGAAGGAAAACCTATCATCCATGAAAACCATGGCAAAAGTATCAGCTGGGATTTTACCTATGCTGAAGGCGGCAAAAATTTGCCTGTCATTATCTTCGTTCACGGCTTCAAGGGCTTTAAAGATTGGGGACATTTTAACCTTATTGCGCGTCGTTTTGCCGAACAAGGATTCGGCTTTTTAAAACTCAATTTATCGCATAATGGCACTACACCAGAGCAATTGATGGATTTCGCAGACCTCGAGGCTTTTGGCAATAACACCTTTAGCATTGAGCTGGACGATATCGGTGCCATGATCGATCATTTGCAATCACCCGATTTTGTACTGGCCGATAAGGTCGACACTTCCCGGCTCGGTATTATCGGCCACTCCCGAGGCGGTGGGCTTGCACTGCTAAAGTGCATGGAAGACCAGCGCATCAGTGCTGTCGTTACCTGGGCAGCCATTCATGACCTTTCAAAAAGATGGACTCCCACATTCATCGAAAAATGGAAGCAAGATGGTGTACAATATATTCACAATGGCCGCACCGGACAGGAAATGCCCTTAAAATACGCTTTGTATGAAGATTTCCTGCAAACTATGGAACGACTCAACATACCCAAAGCTGTAAAAACCTTGAAACAGCCGCTATTAGTTTGTCATGGTACTGATGATGAAACATTGCCTTACCCTATAGCAGAAGCAATACATTCCTGGCAGCCAGCCTCGCAATTGAAGTTAATCGAGGGAGCCAATCATACATTCGGCGGAAAACATCCATTTGCAGACGACACTCTGCCCGAAGCAAGCAGGCAAGTTGTGACTGAAAGCGTAGATTTTTTTCGGCAGAAATTAGCTTAATTCATTCGGCATCTTGACAGGTTTTCCCAGCCAGTTACCTTCGGCATGGAGCAGGGAAAACCTGGCAAAAAGCTCTTCGCTGTACCAACCCAATTCACGTGTTTTTTTGATCGCGTTTAAATGATCTTCATTCGCATAGGCATAGTTTTTCATTGCCTGGGCGCTTTTCCAGACACTCAAAGTCGCCTGCCGCACTATTGGCAGTTCTCCCATGCCTTTAGTAAAAATCAACCCTTTACTTGCATTGATATCCTTACTTGCTTTGGCAGCAGTTTTCCAGAAGCGAACGGCTTTGAATAATTTAATACTTGCCCTCGTCAAGATCATGATAGCTTTTTCACCATGCTGCTCATTCTCATTAACCTGAAAGGGGTTCTGCCCACTCCAACTTCCTTTTGCTATTATGGCAGCACCATAAAAAACACAATATTCAAAGGACTTCTCCTTTAATGCTGCAAGCCATTTATTCGAAGCACGGAAATTTTCCAGCTGTGCTTTATCTTCCCAGCTCATGAGCAAACAGTAGGTCGAAAAATCGGGTAAAATACTAAACCCATTCCCGTTTCCCGTCCCCATCAGCCTTGAAAAGGTTAAGCCTTCAGGGTTACCAATTTTATTTTTTACCAAGCCCATTTGCTGAAAAGCCCAAAGCCGGTTATGTTTGGGGAAATTAAAATAGAGAAATGCACTTATGGCCATTTTGATAGTTGGATAGATATTAACTGCCATCGTAACACAAGTATCAATGGAAGGGTTTGCAATTGTATTACTTACAAATATTTGTACTTTAGATAAAAAAAATGGAAAGCAGGAGAAACCAATCGCGAGACCATCGGGTAGCCATACTAATAGACGGAGATAACGCCAGCCCCAGCATGATTTCCAATATTCTAACTGAAGCCGGAAAACAAGGAATCATCACTATCAAAAAAATATACGGCGACTGGACGACGAATTCCATGAATGGCTGGAAAGAAGTTTTAAATAACCATGCTGTACAACCGGTACAGCAATTCCGCTATACGGTGGGTAAGAATGCTACCGATTCGGCCATGATCATTGATGCGATGGATATTTTACACGCTGGCCTGGTAGACGCTTTCTGCCTTGTTTCCAGTGACAGTGATTATACCCGACTTGCCACCAGGTTAAGAGAGGCGGGGCTGGTAGTTTTAGGGATTGGGGAGCAAAAAACACCAAGGCCTTTTGTCAATGCCTGCAATCTGTTTACCTATACTGAAAATCTTAAGAAAGAAAGTCAACCTTCGAAATCAGACTCTAAAAAACCCAATCCCCTACCGATATTGCAGGAGGCATTTGACCTTGCCGTAAATGAAGACGGCTGGGCACATCTGGCTACCATGGGTGCCCATTTACAACAACTGGATCCTGGTTTTGACCCGCGGTCATTCGGTTTCGCACAGCTTTCACAGCTCATAAAATCTTTGCCTAAACATTTTGAGCTTAAATATGAAGATGAAAGAGGACCTTCTGCTGTATATGTGCGGCAGAAAACAAACACCAAATCATAGCATTAAATGGTGCATATAAATTTATAATTCGGTGAAAGAACGTCTTTATCAAATTGTATTTGAAACCGAAACAAAAGCCGGCAGACGGTTTGATGTGCTATTGCTTTGGGCAATCATACTCAGCGTGCTTGCTGTAATGTTGGAGAGTGTTGTTGAAATACACCTACAATATGGTTACTACCTGACCTTGGCAGAATGGTTTTTCACGATACTCTTTACTATCGAATATTTTTTAAGAATATATATCGCCAGAAACAGAACTGGCTACATGTTTAGTTTTTTCGGTATCATAGACTTTCTTGCAGTCATCCCTACCTATTTAAGCCTTTTACTTTTCGGATATCACTACCTGATGGTCATCCGGATTTTGAGACTGCTGAGGGTCTTCAGAGTACTCAAACTGGTTCGATTTCTTGGGGAAGCAGAAGTTCTTAAGGCCGCTATGAAAAGCAGTCGTCATAAAATATTTATATTTTTGGGTTTCGTATTGAGTCTAGTCACCATACTTGGCACCATAATGTACATTATTGAAGGCCCAGAAAATGGCTTTGCCAATATTCCTATTAGTATTTATTGGGCTATTGTAACCCTTACTACTGTAGGATATGGTGATATTGCACCAGCTACAAATCTTGGCAGATTTTTATCATCATTTATCATGATTTTAGGTTACGCCATCATTGCTGTTCCAACTGGTATTGTGACAGCTGAAATTACTCAAGCAAATAAACAGAGGAAATACCAAACTTGTGATAGTTGCTTTCTGGAAAATCACGATCAGGACGCGAAGTTTTGCAAGCGATGTGGCAGTCAACTCCCCGAATTGACAGTAGAATGAACTTAAACGAACTGCGTTTTTCTAGAGATTCGGCAAGTAGTTTAACGTCAGCGGAGCACAAGATGCTTGTAAAAATATTCAAACTAAAATAATCTGAACGTTAAAGCATAAAAAAACCCACAGCTATGAAAATAACTGTGGGCAAAGATT
>JBGSXH010000720.1:0-2611 GCA_041751515.1 Cyclobacteriaceae bacterium
AGCGATTTTAATTTGATTTGATCTCAGTATTGTTGAAAAACCCACAAAGCTGCCGCCGGAAGAAATGCCATCAATATATAAGCTTTTAAAGACCCAACAAGCCATATGCTAAATGCACCAATTAATAAATTTTTTAAGCCATTTTTTCTCTTTATAACGCCAAAATAAAAGGAATGGAACATCAGTCCAAGACCAGCAACGCAAAGGGTATCTTTCATTATGCCTGAGCCCCAAAAAAACATAGAGGGAATAAAAAAAATGGCGATGGCCGCCTCCTTTTTTAATTTTGGATACATATCTATCCAGGCTAAATACATCGCCCACAAGCCTATAAAGCTAAAACATGCAAAAAATAGAGAAATTACAGTAAAGTTGTTAAATGAAACAAGGCCAAAAATCGCTGCAATTTTAGCAACTAAAAATTCTTTAGGGGCTTGATACCAAACTAATCTTGACACATATTTAAATGTGGTTGGGTCAATTTCGCCTTGAGAAAACAGCAATTTAAAACCTAAAGAAGGAGAATCTAAGAAAGCTTTAATTATTACACTGCTATGATCATAATAATTAAATGTGTCTCCTCCACCATAATAGAATTGGTATATCAGGCCGAAAAATATAGCTCCTGACATTTTTAATAGAAACCCGTATTTAAAGTACTTTTTAGTTTCTTTAGTATAATACTTTTTGCCCAGTGCCATAGTCATAAAGTATAGCAGAGGAAAATAGATGGGAGTAAGTATTATATCGAAGTAAGTCATGGAGTACGCATGCTGCCTGCAAAAATAATTAATTATTCCAGCTTTGGCTAATGGTGTAAGTTAACGTTACTTAAAAACATTTATTTCAAGGGGTTAGCAAAGAAGGTAGCGTTCTTTTTAGCGCTCAAATCATGTCCATCACCAAAATCATAGTTCAGACATTGCTACTTATCGGTTTAGATTCCGGATATTTCCTTCGCTTCGCTGCGAAAATTCCGGAATGACGTTGTTTTTTGGGCAGGTTTAAGACAGGCTGCATTTTTTCAGCTACGCTCGCAATGACGGCAGTCCTCATATGCGCTGGATTAGATGAAAAATTATTTTATGCATTATGTCAGCTAAAATAAATGCATAATCTCTTATTTTACGGTCTAGTCAAATTATAGCACTATGCACAAAATAGCTGAGTCTGGTAGTTTTTTTATCATTCTATTGTATTGCTGTATTGCACTGGTGCTATACCTCCGCATCCAGGTGGAAGCGACACACTACATCTCTCTGGATTCGCATTTCTATTTAGAAGTGGCGAATAATCTACAAGCCGGAAAGGGAATAGTGGCAGGACAGGGGTACCCTTTTGAGGAGAGTGCGTCAAAAAATTATTTTTCTTTATGGCCAGCCGGGTATCCCATACTAATTTCCGGTTTAAGTGTTGCTACTGGCTTATCGCCTTTAATCGCATCGAAGGTGGTTAACTTAATCTTTTTGGCGCTCATCTTTATTTTGCTATACCATTGGTTTGGCGCTATGGCATGGTTTCCTGCCTTAGCATTTTGCAGTTTCGGCATGTTGGAGGTTTATTCGTACACCTGGTCGGAAGGGCCATTCTTATTTTTTGTGCTGTTGTTATGTTATTTGTTGTACAAGCATCAGGTCAATGCGGCTTCATGGTTTTATCTGGCCCTGGCTTTTTGCTTGATAGCTCTTTTTTTATTGCGCTATGCAGGGCTCATTTATTATTTTTTTGTAGCAGGCTATGCACTTTATGTTTTATGGCAGCAAAGGTATCCCTTGTTTTATCAATGTATAACGAGTTTGGCATTGGCAAGTGTAGTTGCGCTGTCTTACCTGGCTTATAATTATTCACAAACTGGCTTCTTTACCGGAGGGACCCGCTACTTTCCTGAAAGAGAAAGCTGGGCATTTTTTATCACAAATCTGGCTCAAGGCATTTTCAACGAATTCAGCATTGTCCGCAATTACTTTTTCTCCGGCTATACCGATTATTACTTTCTTTTCTTTCTCATGCTGCAAATGAGCTTAGTGGCACTGCTATATAGGCGGCGACGCTATGCGTCAAAGACTGCTGAGGTATCGGATAATGTTGTGGGTTCGTCCGCAGTATTAGAGAACAATATTCCTCACCGCTCCTTAATCGATAAAAACAGTCCGCAATTTCTTCTTATTTCCGCAGGGGTATTTTACTTGCTTATGATCATTATCCTCCGCCGCCTCTCGCCTTTTGCCACCTTCGACTACCGTATCCTGGCCCCCTTTTCCCTACCCCTCTATATCGCACTGGCCATGCATTGGCTGCAGGATGAAGGGTATTTTAAAAAGATTGTCCCCTGTGTTACTGGTTTTATGCTGCTTTCACTGTTGTTTAATTTGCCGAAGGAGTTCCTGTTGAGTTATATATTGGGGCTTTGGTGATATTGGGGCTTTGGTAAAAGTTGGGTATCAGGGAAGCTGTTTTGGTTTAAATGCGAAGGATTATCATTCGCTAACAATCCTGTTAATCCTTTAATCCTGGCTATCCTAATTCAGACAATTGAGCTGCTAATTTTCCAGAATGACGCTTGTTTTTGTGCTGTTTTACTTACACCCGTCATTCCGGACGCAGCGGAGCG
>JBGSXH010000721.1:0-6375 GCA_041751515.1 Cyclobacteriaceae bacterium
ATTTCAACAGCGGTTTTTACCGTGGCTTCCGCCGGAAAGAAATAGCCATAAAGCTTTTTCAGTTGCAAGTAAGAAGATCCCTCAGCAAGAAATTTATCAACTTTTCCTGCTGCCAAAGGACCGACGGTAACTTCAAGTGTAGGCTCGTCTGCCCACCAACTGCCTCCTAAAACAGCATCTACGCCAAGAAAAACACTGCCTAATCTCGAATCTTCTTCTGCATTGGGCGTTATTTCCTGCTGTTGTAATGCATTGATACGAATTGGTTCCATAATCACCTTTTCTAGGCAATAAGCGGTCACCTCCAAATCTCCTACTATCTGATGCAGATTTGGGAGTATGGTCAACAATGTTCCACATTGTTGAGAGGTAAATATTTGCTTATCTACTCCCCAAAAATCCAGAAAAATATTTTTACTTTCAGGTCGAACGTTATTTAACCAAGTTCTTAATTCTGTATACTCAAGCAATATTCTTTGCCTGTAAAATTCCTGCTCCAACGGCAGAAAAAACTGCCTGGCTGCTCTCTCTTCTTTTCGATACCTTTCCGATTCCTCAACTGCTTCTTTTGTACTTTTTTGAGACTCTTGCCTAGCTTGATGAAAAATTCCCTCCGGTAGCATATCGTATAGACCCTCCCGACTGATATGCACTGTTTTCTCTGAGCTGTCCGCAACAGACACTTCAATCTCTAAAATATCTTTGCTGAAAGCGCGCTTAAAGCTACCTTCTGGCTGAATGGTTAATAAGTTTAAGTCAATTCTATCGTTTTCTAGCCAGAAAGCAATCAACGTTTCAACACGATAGTCATCTTCAGCTAGAAACATATTCTTGATTTTCTATTAATACATTAATTCCAGTTAAAAACATCTTTTTTCTTTCTAGGTTTGCTTGAACTTCCTGACATGTATTCCTCCAATTAATTTGCCTAAAATCTTTGGCGGGATAAAGCACAACATCAATTGTATTAACAAAGCCTTTTTTAGATGAAGTGTTCTTAACATACCCCTTCTTAACTTCAACTCTTTCTAATTTATCACCCAAGTCTGCAAAACATGCAGATTTAATATCTTCCTCGGTCACTATCCTATTGCGCGTAAGCAATGTATGTTTATAGGCATGCAGCTTCTCGCTTTCATTCATGGGTTCCTTACCTCCTGTTGATCCTGTCAAGAAGATTAAACTTTCGCGTTTTACGTTAACACTAGTTTGAGGTATAACTTTTTTGCCTATTGATAAATTGTTTGCAGTCGTTCCCTGAGTGGACCAGTATTCTATCCAAACATCTTCAGATACCTTTGTATGCAAAAGAAGGTGATACTTCGAGGTTTGCTCATTTAGTTTTTGTATGAAATGAAGTTGAAGACGTGTAAGCCCTTGCTCCAAAGTTTTTATTTCTGAAGTTAGGGCATGATGACCAAAGGCCTCGAAAGCAGCACTTTCATCCCTAAGTAGGTTATGTAGATAGCGTAAAACCATTGTAGAATTGCTACGATCAAATCGAGATACCCCGCCCTGTCGGATAGAGTACGAACCATCTTCGGCATTGTCCATATCTTTAAAGGAAAGTGTTCTGAAAGACCGATTATCTGAATAAACTCTTTTGACAGAAAGAAAATGATCGCTACATTGGATAGGTATAATATTGAGATTCGGAGTTAGGGTATATGGTCTACTGTTATGGTTCAACTTTCTGTTCATCACAGGTAAGCAATTAATAGAACAATACAAGTCGTTTAATGGGTGTTGGGAAGAAAGACCAGAAAATTCAATTTTAATCCAAACCAAATCCTCTTTTAATTCCAATAGCTGTTCGGTAGAAAAAATTGTTTTAAATTCTTCTGGATATTTTTTTTGAATCACATCTTGCCCATCTTTCACAATTGTTAAATATTGCCGATGATAGTATTGTAATATATTTCCTTCCAGCTCCGACATGGCGTCAAAGGATATAAATGCTTTTTCTTTGTTCTTATTAAGCCCAGTTTCCATACCCAAGGAGATGTCACCCATGCTCCATTCAGACATTGAAAGTAAGGGTAAATATTTTGCATTATCCCCTTCAGCTTTCCAATCAAAATAGAAAGCCATTCCTGTTAGGTTTAGATTTTTTTTATTTACCCGGATACCAAGCCAAAGTGTATTTGTAGAAAGCATTTCCTTTCCGGATCCATACCAACTTTTCCCTTTTGTCAGAGGACTTTCATAATAAGTCAACTTATTACCTGAAGCCTGACAAACAATAGAGGCATCAAAGATTTTCGTAGTTGTTACTGGAGAAAAAGTTATAGGGGCAATTGACACCTTATTGTTATCTAAAATTTCTTTTTCTATAAAAAATTGATCTTCAGGTTTGAGTATTGTAAAAGAACCATCCGCACGGGCATGCATAACAGCGTGAGCAGGTCGACTGTTGGAATAAACTTCAGGCACCATTACTTGGGCTAAATGTTCTAACAATCTGCTTTGAGAATTATTAATTTCCTGTGAAGTTCTCTCAAATTCTTGTGCACATGCTCCGAGAAGCATTTCCATTATCGGGTCTAAACTATCCCCATCAGACTCCTTCAAACCCCAATATTGAATAGCTTTATCTTTAAGTCTTCGGATTACCTGTTCTTTACGAAATGAGTCCGGGTGGAATTGATTTGATGTGGATTGTTCCATGGTTTGGAAATCAGGTTAATGATAAAGGACTAAAAAAAATGTACTCAATGTGCTGAAAGGATTCATTGGTTTGTTTCATAACACCATTGATATCAATAGTAATTCTTTTCCTTAGTTCACTTATTTTCTGGGTCCTCGGATCCACTATTTTAAGATCTTCCAGTTCAACCACGACTTGTATATTAAAAAGCCTCTTTTCATAAATTTTAAGAGCACAGGTAAAAGCCTCTATTAGTTCAGCTTTCCACTTATATACACTTCTGATAGTTTCAAAATCTTTATCCCATACCATACAGCCAAAACTAGGATCAAAGCGATATTCATTAAAATGCGTTCGCAAGATAAGATGTATATGTTGCTTGATAGAATCAGCGATTCCACAAAAAGGGAAATTTTGTCTTGAGATGATTTTCTGGCAATCCAAGGGTAAAATGTAATACTTTGGCAGCATAAAATAAAAGCTATGAAGAAAACTATATACGACTAAAATGCAGAAGTTTTGCATATTCATTATTAGATTGATCTAAGCTTTTATCTCTGAAGCGTGGAATAACATATTGATTATACCCTCCTATCCTCTGTTCAACCATCTTCTCTATATTTCCTGAACTCCCTCTTGCCAATTTATAAAAGGCAACATCAGTTTCTACATTAGAGTTAATATTTATTTTTGAAAAATTTGTTTGGGAACCGATGGTTCCGATATGAGCAACAATTTCTTTTTTAATCTCTATCTTTACCCTATACTCGCAATGGGTTTCCCAAGTTGAAAGTATAGCAAGGCTATCCATGATCACCTTCTTTTATTGTGATATAGTATAATAATTCAAGGCGTTAAAACTTCTCATTATTTCAGACATTGTTCTTGAATCTATCCAATAGGCACCAAATTTATTAGCGCGCAGACTGCTAGAAAATCTCCAAAGCACAGTACCTGGTTTAAGGACTGTTGTTGCAACTGTAGTCCGAAATGATTTTATATCATCAGGGGATAATTGATCTATTCTTTCCATTGTTTAAGAAATTAGATTATTTTATTTTTTAATCCTAAAGATTCCTTTTTTATAATATTAATTAAGTTTGATAACACCCGCCTTCACTGAAGCCATACCTCCTCCATCAATATCTAATTTCCCGGAAGCCTTTAGTTTCGCCATAGAACTTTCCAGTTCCATCTGTTGTCCTTTCAATTTGACTCCACTCTTCGCATTCATATTCAAATCCATTGCTTCTATTTCCGTAGCTTGCCCTGAATTCATCTTAATTCCCTGATCAGCTTTTATACTCATTTCCTGAGCCTTAACTTCAGTAGCTTTACCAGAGGTTATTTTGATTCCTTCATCCGCCTTCATGTCAATTGACTTGGCTTTCATTACCAACTCTCCTTTCGTTTCAATACTAATTTTCCCATCTCCATCCATGGAAAGAGAGATAATATTTGTAGGATCTCCCACGTCTTTGTTAAAAATCTTAATCTCTTCCTTCCCGTCTTTATCCAGCAGATAGATCTGATTGCCATTTTTTGTCCGGATGACTTTTATCTGATTGTCGCTATCCTTCCACTCGGTAGGAGCTACATTTTTATGGTAGACACTTCCTAGGACAAAGGGCTTATCCGGGTTATTATCTTCAAATCCTATCAAAACTTCATCATCGATTTCCGGGATAAAATAAAAGCCGTGAACATCGTTTTTCCCGTTTCCAGCCATTGTATTAGCTACCCGAATCCAAGGGGTAGTTTCTGAGGCTTCCTGCCAGTAAAACTGAGCTTTTATACGACCTAACCCTTCCGGATCTTCATTTTCAACTACAATAGCTGGTTGCACATTTGCCGAAGGCTTTCTAACTATTGGTGAAGGAGGGGATTGATTTTCAGCCGGAATGGCAGTAAAATCATTTGAATAAGAATAGGTGCCACTGATGTTGTGAACAATGGAAGTGATAATAAATCTCCCATAATCATCTTCATTTATTGCTTCTCCGGTTATATTTATTACCGAACCCACGTTTAAATGGGGATTGTCGCTATCTCCTGAGGCCATTACCATATTTCGGGCTGAGGCTGATTTTTGCTGTAGGGTTATATCGTCAAGGTCCCGTTGCTGTCCGATTACATCACCTGAAGCAAAACTTGGCTCTTGGGAATATATTTTTGCGGATTGGTCCAAAACAAATTTTCCGAACTCATCCAAATCACTTATTGCCGCAGAACCTGCCACACTTTCGTATTTTTTATTTTCCAGGTAATTATATGAAATCGCTTTGGTATTGGTTGGGATTAAGCGTAGAGCAAATTCAAAGCTAAACAGGTCCTCGCCAAAAGGAAGGTCAATTACTTTCTCTTTGGGAAGTTTCCCAAATATCAGTTTTGTACCATCATAAAAGCACCACTCGCCATGACGGGCCGCCATGCGTTGCAGAAAAGACCAGTTACTTTCATTGAATTGCACCATGTAAGGAATGGAATCACCAAACATGGGATTCACCTGAGAGTCCAGTGACCGAGGAATTTTTTCAAGGGTAGCATCTGCAATATCCTGGAGGTTTTTTTGGGTGAAGGAACGGCATTGACCCGCTCCATCCATCAGCACCGTGGGACTGCTTCCCCGGATCACCACCTGGCGCTCGCCATTACCTGACCTACTTACACCAACAGTAGTGATCATCCCTATAAATTGGTTGTCCGGATGCTTTTTTTCAAAAAGTTTTGGACCAAAGCGGATGATAATCAGCTTGCCTATATGGTTTTTCGACTGCTGCAGGATACTTCTACTTCTATTCTCAAAGGCGTCTACAGGTAGCACCACCTCAAAGCCATGGTGCTGATTGATATCCTGCTGAATGGATATATAAGAGAACGGGAAGATTTGTTCTCCATCAATACTGATGTGTACGTCTACATGTTGTGCCAAGACCTTATTCGAAAGAAAATTGTAACTAATATATTATTGTTTTAGTTAATTCAAAATTATAGAAAAAACCACTAAAAAAAGATAAATCAACATCTATAAATTTTACACAATTAGGTGTACACCTTTGGCAAATTCAACATGTACATGTGAGGCTTCGTTAAATACTAGCGTAGCGCCTAATCCTTTACATATAAACGAAATTTCCCTATTATCACCTGAAAGGTCTAGTGCATAGCCAGTGCCATGCTTACTATTGCCTGGTAACGCTACGGGGGCAACAGCCAGCCACCAATGCTTTTCATCATTTGCGGGATTCCGTTTTGATTTTTCACAAACGGTTTTTGAGTTTATCAATATCCGCTCAAATTCTTTTTTACAATGCTTCAAAATTGAATGCCGAGCAATAATTTTCTCAGGACTGCTTATATCCTTTGTTTTGCCTACTTGAGAATCCTTTCTGTAGCCAGTAATCGGATTGGGGGCATTAGACATTAAAACATTTTTGATACCCTTTGCACATTCCCTAAGAGCATAAGATATTTTTCCATTTTTCAAGAAAATGTCAATATGCCAGACCAAATTATCCCAATGGTAATTAACTTTCCAAAATTGATCCTTGGCATCCAAATAGCCTGCAATACATTTACAGCTAGCTGGAAAATAAGGCATTATGCCATCAAGAATTTTTTGAGTTGTAGGAACCAATTTCACAGCAGGTCTTACAAATGAACTGTAACTGTGTATATTAAATTGTTGCATTTACCTTTGGTTATTAAAGAACTAAAATCTAAAAGAT
>JBGSXH010000722.1:0-2728 GCA_041751515.1 Cyclobacteriaceae bacterium
CTGATGTTGAATTGGGGTTCTTCTGTTTCTACCTGACTTAGGTACCAGTAAGCATCTCCCTCCTTCAATTTCACGGGGAAGAACATGAGCGGACATTGAACCACAGTACCATCCTGAAAACGGCCACGAACTATTGGCCAGCCGACGTATAAGTCGCGGGTACCCCTTTCCTCCTGAATGAATCGGCATTGACGGGATATTTTCCGCAGTTTGTCGCTGGTCTGGTTTTCATGTCTGCGATAAGCGTCTACTCTTGGACAAATTTTTATATCGGATTTTCCGGCAATTAAGGCCGCAATAATAGCAAAAGACGTTTGGTTTGTGGCGAAATCAAGATCATGCAGGTCCAGGTGATTGCCTTCGGTTAGTTGGGAAAGAAACAGCGATCGGTTGGCCGATGACAGATTCGTCAACCTTCTCAAATATGCTTTCAGTAATTTTTCCATACCCTACAGTTTAATAAATAATGAAAAGGTATGAAAAAAATAGTGGATGCCTTTGACTACTACATAGCTCAGTATGTACTATAAGCACAGATAAGGGGCAATTTTACTATATTTCTCATCGTCCATGATTTCTATATTCCTTAGCTGCCCCAAAGAATCCAGAGGCGCATGCTGTTGTTCATAGGCTTTCAGAATTTTAGCCAAACTATAACTAATGTAAGGATGCGCTGCAAGTTGCTTCGTATCACTTTCAGATATCGAAATTCTTCTGGGCTCAAACTCTGGGTCAGTCATTAAATACATACTATTTTCTTCCAACACTTCTTCAGGCAAGCCAAACACTTCCTGAAGTTGTTCCAGGTCTGTAAAGCCTCCCAAAACAGCCTTATACTTAATGATCCTGGCAGATAAGACAGGGCCAATTCCTTTTAAAGCTTGCCAGGCAAGGGTATCGTTAGAGTTAATATCAATGGGAAGGATAGCCGTCTTGCTTACATAGTCCAGCCTTTGGTTGTCATCTTCATTTTTACCGCTGTATTCAGTAACTTGTCCGGTAGAAGCTATTGGAGCCTTTTTTTGAGGCAGTTCAATCTTATGCTCTAATTGAGCATACAAGGCTTCGGGAAAATCATAGATTTTTAATAAATCAGTTTTCTGCCTGAAAATACCGCCTGCGTTGCGATATTTTATAATCCTTCCCGATAGAAAGCCGGGTATGCCATGGCTTTCTAATTCCGACTCACTCGCTTCATTAGGATCAAAAGGTGAATCGTTGATTACCTTGTCAGGTGGTTCAAACCTTTGTGCACTTCCATCTTTAAAGGGCTCATTGGTACTCTCCAAAAAAAACTGCTCCATTTTCACTTCGTAAATCGGAGCCGGGTACCAATATCGTACAGTGCAGACAACACCAAGCATCAAAATAATCAGTACAAGTAGAACCATCAATCCATTTATTTCCCGATTATTAAACCCGTAGTTCCTGGAAAGCCAAAATCTAAATCTCTTCAAGCGCTTTAAATATTATATTTTATATTACTTAGTTATCATTTAAATATATAAATTTTTTAATTACCCTCTTAAGAAACTTATAAGCTTATCAACCGTGTTCTGCAAATTGATTAGTACTTGCTCATACATGAAAACTATTTATAATTAATATAAATAAGTATCAATAATGGACACTGTGTTTATTAATCCTTCTCAAACGCTTATTTTTGCAGCAGAAAGAACTTTGTATTCATGAATAATAATTTCAAAGCAGTAGGAATATCTTATACCAACGCACCGATTGAAATTCGTGAAAAGGTGGCATTAGATGAGCAAGCCGGCAGGCGATTGCTCCGCTATTTCAAAGAATATACCCAAGCCCAGGATATATTAGTGCTATCCACCTGTAACCGTACAGAAGTTTACTATACATCAGAAGACAATCTGAATGAGGAAATTATAAAACTGATAGGCATCGAGAATCAAATTGCTGATATCAGTTCTATTGCTCCTTACTTCTTTCACTATAACGATCATCAAACTACAATTGTCCATTTGTTCAAGGTAGCGATGGGCCTCGAAGCGCAGGTAGTTGGAGATATGCAAATCTCGAATCAAGTAAAACGTGCTTACCAGTGGAGTGCCGATGAGGACCTTGCCGGGCCTTTTCTACACCGGTTGATGCACACTATTTTCTTTACCAACAAACGTGTGGTGCAAGAAACTTCTTTCCGCGACGGCGCAGCCAGTGTTTCCTATGCCGCTACCGAGTTAGTAAATGCATTGAGTTCAGAACTTGAAAAGCCACGAATTCTGGTTTTAGGACTTGGGGAGATCGGTGAAGATGTTTGTAAAAACCTGATAGACCCTCAGAATACCCGTGAAGTTTACATTTGCAATCGTACGCGTTCCAAGGCTGAGGCCCTTGCCGCAGCCTGCGGTTTTTATGTAACTCCTTTTGAAAATGTTAAAGAGGCCATTCAGCATGCAGATGTGATCATTAGCTCTATTGCGCGTGCTGAACCTTTGATTACCAAAGAACTCGTTACTTCACTGGACATTTTAAGCTATAAGTATTTTATCGATTTATCCGTACCTCGCAGTGTTGACACCGCTATTGAGCACATTCCAGGAGCTTTATTATATAATATCGATAATATTCGTGAACGTGCCAACGAGGCTTTAGAGAAGCGGTTGAGTGCTGTACCTGCAGTCGAAAACATCATTGAACAGTCCATTATAGAATTTAGTCAATGGTCGAAGGAGATGGTAGTCTCTCCGACGATCCAAAA